>JAJDFU010000482.1:0-4938 GCA_020528935.1 Saprospiraceae bacterium
TCAGCCACTTATCGTCATTATTCACGGTAATCCGTGAATAATTCGGGTTAATACTCCACCATCCGATCAAAGCGGAATACGCGGCCGTTTTCACCGTCGGCCAATTTGTACTGGATCTGGCGGGTTTTACCGGTGCGCTGACCATTCTGATACACGGGGAAACGCTGCACTAAAGTGGTTTCCACGATAGTGACCTCATCGTATCCGTTGTACCCCTCGGCAGCTTCCTGCGAGACGTTTTCAACCCCGGGAAAGTAGATCTGCCCCATGGATTTCTTGCCGTAGCAGGTGTACCCGATAACGTTGACCTTTTGGTTGGGCCCCGAAACCACGTAGGCCAGCACTTCCGGTGCTCCGTCGCCGTTCATATCTTCGATCTCGGCGCCGGTTACCTTACCGTCGATCTGGTGTTCCCAGGGGCTGTTGTCCTCGAGGCCGCTGGGGCGGAAAACCAGGGTATTGCCCTCGGTGGCCACCTGAACATTTACGCCTTGCAGCGACAGGGTCTTGTCGAAATTTGTTGTTGTTGTGCTTGTTGTTGTGGATTGGCTTTCGTTTTGCTTTGGCGCGTCTTGTTGTTGGCTGGTCTCTTGTTCTTCATCCGCAGCGGGCCGGCCGGAGTTCGAACAAGCCGAAGCAAACAGCAGCAGCCCCAGCGCAAATACAGCGTACTTTGTCATGAGTTGAGGTTTTGGTGATGTACGGAATTAAAGTTCGCGCTTGGAAAGCAGGCTGACCTTTTATTTTCTTGCAGTTTCCTTCTTTTTTTCAACCTGTCTATCAGAGAGAGGGCTGCCGTCCTTTACAGATCCGGAGCGGTGCAGGGAAACCCGGAAGCGGTCAGTGAGGAGTATCCCGAACGTCTTTTTTTCCGAATTCCATTGGGGTGCAGCCGAACTGTTTTTTGAAGAGCTGGCTGAAGTAAGCCGGGCTGCGCAAGCCCACCCGATGGGCTACTTCCGAGACGGCGTACTGCTGCTTCAGCAGCCGGGCGGCCTTTTCCAGGCGAATGGACTGGATGACCTGTACGGTCGATTGCCCGGTCAGGGCTTTCAGCTTGCGGTAGAGCTGGGAGCTGCTGAGGTGAACCGACCTGGCCAGCTGCTCCACGCCGAACTGCTCGTCATCCAGGTGCTCTTCCACGGTGCGGCGCACTTTATTCAGGAACTGATTGTCCAGCGAGCCTTCGGCCAGCAGTTGGGGGTCGAACTTCAGGGCCTGGCTGTACTTTTCCTGCAGGCGATGGCGGAGTCCGATCAGGTTGCGGATCCGGGCCAGCAACTCCTCGCGCCGGAAGGGTTTGGTGAGGTAATCGTCAGCTCCCAGATGCAGCCCCTGAAGCCGGTCGGAAGCTTCTGCCCGGGCCGTGAGCAAAATGAGCGGTACGTGATCTGTCCGGGGGTCCGTTTTGAGTTTTTCGGCCAGGGCATAGCCGTCCGTGCCGGGCATCATGACGTCGGAAACGACCAGGTCCGGAATGTGTTCAACGGCCTTTTTCAGCGCTTCCTCGCCGTTGGCGGCCTCCTCCGTCCTGAAATCGTCCGCCAGGCATTCGGCCAGGTAGGCGCGCAATTTGGGGTTGTCCTCTACGAGCAAGACGAGTGGCGGCTTGTCGGCAGAAGGAAAGAGCGGACGGCTTAGCGGTCGGCCTCTCGGCGACCGGGTCCCGGCTTCCAGAGCTTGTGGGGGGGCTACCCGCGGCCAGTAGATGGTAAATACCGCCCCGCTCCCCGCCGGAGAGGAAGCCTCGATGCGCGCGCTTTGCGCATGGACCAGTTCCCGGACGAGGGCCAGGCCGATGCCCAGGCCGGGTTCGGCCCGATTCAGGGGTTTCTCTTCCTGGTAAAAGCGTTCGAAAATGCGGGGCAGGGCTTCGGCCGAAATGCCCGGCCCGCTATCCCGAACCTGGATACGGATTTCGTTGGTTTCCGCCATGGGTTCCAGGCTCAGGGTTACTGCACCGCCCGCCGGGGTGAACTTAATGGCATTGGCCAGCAGGTTCTGCAGGATCTTCTGCAGGCTGTCGGGATCGACCGAAATATAGGCCGTATCCATCAGCCGGTTGTCGAGTTGCAGGTCGATGTTTCGCATATCGGCGTACGAGTCGAAGGAAGCCACCATTCGTTCGGCAAAGGGGCCGATCGGGAGCACCTTTTGCTTCAGGACCAGTTTGCCCGATTCCAGGCGGGCGATGTCCAGCAACTGGTTGACCAGGCTCAGCAGGTGGTCGCTTTCGGTGCGAATGCTGTCCAGCCGGCCTTTCAGCCTGTCCGATCCGGCCTCTTTCAGAGCGCGCTCCACAAAGCCCTGGATGAGGGTGAGCGGGGTGCGGAATTCGTGGGAGATGGAGGCGAAAAAGCGGGATTTGAAGGCATCGAGCTCCATCAGTTTCTGGGCTTCCAGGCGTTCGAGGCGCCGCATTTCGCGGACCCGGCGCCGCCGCCGCTGCACGAGCATCCCGCCCAGAAGTATCAATCCGCCGAGAAGGGCATATACGCCGTACGCCCAGCCCGTCCTCCAGAAGGGGGGGCGGATCCGGATCTTCAGTTCTGTGCCGCTTTCGTTCCAGATGCCGTCGCTGTTGGCTCCCTGCACCCGGAAGGTGTAGGCGCCGGGCGAAAGATTGGTATACGACGCGCGGCGGCTGTTTCCGGCCTCTACCCAGGCCTGGTCGTATCCCTCCATCCTGTAGCGATAGATATTTTGATCGGGTTGGGTGAAGTCCAGCGCGGCAAAGGCGAAGGCCAGGTCGTTTTGATCGTGGGCCAGCTCGATGGAGCGGGTCTGCGTGATGGATCGACGGAGGGGCGAACCGCTGCCCCCCGGCACGACGGTTTGGTAGGAGATCTGCATTTGGGTCAGTACCACGGGGGGCGGCACGGGATTGGGTTTGATGTCTCGCGGATGGAAGGCCGTGATGCCGTTGATGCCGCCGAAAAAAAGACGGCCATCCCGTCCGCGGCAAAAGGCCCAGCGATTGAATTCGTTGCTCTGCAGGCCGTCTTTCACCGTGTAGTTCAGGATCTGCCCGGTGGAGGGATGGTAGCGTGCGAGGCCCCGGTTGGTGCTCAGCCACAGGTTTCCGGCCTCATCCGGCAAGATGCCGTAGATGAAATCGTTGGCCAGGCCGTCTTTGCTGGATATGCAGAGGAAGGTATCGGCCCGGACGTCCAGGCGATGCAGGCCTCCGCCCCCGGTGCCCAGCCACAGGTATTGCTCGGGCCGGGCCGGGTCGGGCAGCAGGCAGAGTACGTTGCGGTTCTGGAGCGCCTGGGGGTGTCCGGGCAAGGCCTCGTAGAAGGTCCATCGGTCGGTTCGGACATCCAGCCTGAGCAGGCCCTCGCTGAACCCGATCCAAAACGTACCATCGGCTGTGCGGAGAAAGTCCGTAACGTTTTCAGATCCCAGACGAGGCAGGCTATGGGCTTCCTGCAATTCGAGCTGAGCATTGTAACGGCGAAGTTCTTCCGCAGAACAGACCCATATATCTGTCCCTTCCGGATGCAATTGGCTGCGGAAGCGGTCGGGAATGTCTTCCGATTCCGGAAGGAATAGCTGGCGGCGTCGGTATCGGTCGGTCCGGCTGTCCCAACGCACGAGATTGGTGCCCTTGTAGAGCCACAATGCGCTGTCGGTGGTTTGGGCGAAGTCGTTGAAGACGCCGGAAATGCTTTCCAGCCTGTTATCCCGGGAAACCCGGCCATTTTGGAGGTCTAATCGCTCCAGGTCGTAGATGTTGTTGGCGTACCAGAGGCGGCCCATTCGGTCCACCTGCATCTGGTAGACGCTGGTTTGCCGAACGGCCTTTTTGCGTCCCAAATAGTGTACGAAAGGTTTGGCAAAGGCCAGGTAAATATCTATGCCCATGCCGGCCGTGCCGGCCCAGATGTTGCCGCTGCGGTCCTTGTAGACGCAGCGAATGTTATCCAGGCTGAGGCCGTCGTCTTGCCGGATCTCTTCCTGTATGAGCCGGTAGGTGGCCTCCTGCGGGTCGAACAGCAGGATACCGAGAAAGGTGGCCAGCCAGAACCGGCCGTATTCATCCTCCACCCGGTGCGAAGCCGCCCCTTCCCACGACTTGGAAAACCGGTCTTTGGCCAGGGGGAAGGTTTGCCACCGGTCGGTTTCCGCTTCCCAACGCATCAGGCCTTTGTGGGTTTGCAGCCAGAGCGCGCCCCGGGAGTCGGTAAAAAGGAGGGACAGGTAGAGGGAATCCGCCGGCAAATCGACCTGCTCGAAGCGAGCCTCTGCCGGACCGGGCCAGGAACCGTCGGCCCGGCGAGGCAAACGGTACAGCCGGCGAGGCGTGGTGAGCCAGCAGTATCGATCCGTAAACTCCAAGGATTGGAGATTCCCGTTCTGCGTAGGATCATCCGCCGAGTGGAAAAAATACGGTCCGGCCAGCCGGAATCCCCCGGCCAAGCGCCTTGCTGCATCCGGCGGCTGAGGGTGCTCCGGTGGAAAGAGGCGGAACATCGCCTCTCCCGGCCCGTAAAGCCAAAGGCATCCCTGATCATCTTCTTTCATGCCCGAGGCCTGGACCTGGTTCGAGATCACCCGCACAAAACCGTCTCGCTCCCGGTCGTACAGCTGTAGTCCTCCGCCCAGCACCCAAAGGCGGTTTTGTTCGTCCTCCAGCAGGCTTCCTATCGTATTGGACAGCAGGGAGGTGGTGTCGCCGGGCCGGTTGCGATATACCTTGAAGGAATACCCGTCGTAGCGATTGAGGCCATCCAGGGTGCTGAACCACATGAACCCGCGATGATCCTGCACAATGCTCTGGACGAAGTTCTGAGACAGGCCGTCGTCTATGGTTAAATGCTGAAAAGAAGGGATTTGGGCAGTAAGGGCATCGGGCAACACCAGCGTCCCGCTCCCTAACAGGCACAATATTGCAGAACGAGCCAGGTGTTGAAACAGCTTCATGGTTTCGGCTTC
>JAJDFU010000482.1:5038-7196 GCA_020528935.1 Saprospiraceae bacterium
GGCACAATATTGCAGAACGAGCCAGGTGTTGAAACAGCTTCATGGTTTCGGCTTCTGGTTAGCGGCTCTTCATCTTGCGTCGTACAAATTAAAGCCGGCATGCCTAACCTGCAAGAAAAAAGAATGTTTTTGCCGGAAATGCGAAAAAAACCGGTTTTGACCGGGTATACCTTGCATGGTGTACGATCAAGTCTCGCAAACGCAGAAAATGATCCCCCCGGTATGACCCCTTGAAATCAAACCTACAATTCGTTAACACACAACCTAAAAAGCATGAAAAAACTCTTTTTCCTCATCTTCTTTTCCGGCCTGTTCTTTTGGTCGAATGCTCAGTTCAGAGTGGCCATTCGCCCGCAGGTCGGGATCAATGTGTCTTCGCTCAAGAACATCTCGGCCGACAACATCAACAACCTGATCGGCTTCCAATTCGGAGCGGACGTACAGCTGGGCGGAAGGTTTTATGTGCAGCCGGGCATCCTGTACGAGTTCATCAATAACAGGGCCGAACCGGTCGGCGGCGGCGAAGAGATTGAGATCAAACAGAATCGCTTGCGCATTCCCGTACTGGTCGGGTTCAAGATCCTGCCCGACGATGCCGATCGCTGGTTCAACGTGCGGATCTTCACCGGGCCCAATGCGGCCTTTGTGACCAGCAAACCCGACGGCGACGAAAACCTGGAGTGGGTGCCCGACGACTGGAGGAGCTTCGTGTGGGGCTGGAATGCAGGCGCAGGCGTGGACCTGGCTTTCATCTTCCTGGACCTGGGCTATGAATTTGGCCTGTCCGAGGTGATCAAAGACCTGGACGAATCGCCACGGAACAATCTCTTTTACGCCAATGCCGGCGTGCGAATCCGGTTTTAAGAATGGTAGTTTCATTGGTCGGCTTTAGCAACAGCAGACTCCCTCAGGAACCGAGTTGTTGCTGGTAAGCCATGGGTTGCCGGAAAACGTCCGGCAACCTTTTGTTTTTTAGGCGTTGGACGATCAGACGCCAGACTACTGGACGTTGGATTGTAGACCTTGCAGTGCGAGTCGGCCCGTCGCAAGCCGCGGTTCGTTTCCGCTACATCTTCTTCACCTTGCCGCTGCCGGCAATGCTGGTTTCTTTTTTGGGGTCGCCCTTGTAGAACACTTTTCCGCTGCCGGCTATGGAAGCTTCCAGCTGACTGTTGACGTGGATGTAGGTTTTGCCCGAACCGGCTATGCTCACCTCGCATTTTTCCACCTCAAAGTCTTCCGCTTCTACTTTCCCGCTGCCCGCTATACTGATCTCGGTCTTCGGAGCGGTTCCTTTCATTTGCACCAGGCCCGAGCCGCCGATGGAGATTTCTAGGGGCTGATCCAGTTGAAAGGCCTCTTCAGCGATGACCTTACCCGAGCCGCCAATGGCAATGGATCGAATATCTGCCAGGGTGATGAATACCGCGATGGGTTTGTAATCGCTGAGCTTTCGGTTCTTGAACTCGATATTCCAGTTGCCATCCGTCACGCGGGTATCGATCTCGTCCAGGAGGGACTCCTGGGCTTCAATCACGACTTCCTGGGGGCTGCCCTGCTTGAGGTAAACCGTACCCTTCAGGCCCAGGCCGAGGGTCTCAATTGCCGGGAGGTCCAGGGTTCGCTTGACAATGGGGCCGGACTGGGCCTGGGCGCAGGAGTTGGCCAAAAGCCACAAGGCGACAAATAGAATGGGTGTGTGTTTCATGCATATGAATTTGTGGTGAAAAAGGACTGATAATCCGCAAAGACCAGCGCTTTTGAACTTGGTTGCTTGAATCCCCCTTGCCCAAAGGTATCGATCCGTTTCGACCTGCTGAAAATAGCTCGGCCCACGAAGGCTGTAGTGAAACAGCAGGACTGGTTGCTGAAATTTGCATCCGGCCTCTTCTTCAAACAGATCCAAACCGCTTGTTGCTCCTGTTCTACACCTCGGCCAGGTATTCGTGCACGAACTTGATGGCCATGGCGCCTTCGCCCACGGCACTGGCCACGCGGTTCATGGCACCGGCCCGCACATCGCCGGCAGCGAAGATGCCGGGCCGGCAGGTTTTCCGCCGGAAGGGATTCCCTCCCGGTCCGGGTTGCCTCCCCCCGGAACAGGGACTTAGGGAAAGAACGTGCCGCATGGGCTAGTGGGGGGAAACAAACCGTCCGG
>JAJDFU010000431.1 GCA_020528935.1 Saprospiraceae bacterium
TGAAAAGGAGAGCTCCTAGCGGCAATTTGGGAGACGGGGAGCGGCCACAGCAATGCAAGCAGCGCCGGTGTTCGAAGAACGGCAGCAAGGGTAACGGCGGGCGCAGCTGGCGGGGCGGCCGCCGCCGGAAAAACGGAGCTGGGTGAGCATCACAGCCTCCATCGACCAGGAACTGGAGCACTTCGTAGTCGAGGGCGGGCATCGCCTCAAGGGCGAACTCGTTCCTCAAGGGGCCAAGAACGAAGCCCTTCAGGTACTGTGTGCCTGCCTGCTCACCGATGAACCCGTCACGATCAGCAACCTGCCCGAAATTCGCGACGTACTCAAACTGATCGAACTGATGCGCGGCCTCCGGGTAGGGGTGGAGCAACTCGGACCGGATGCCTACCGCTTCAGGGCCGCCGAGGTCGATCTCGATTTCTTTCACACGTCCGAGTTCCGCCGTGCTGCGGGGAGCCTGCGCGGATCGGTCATGCTCATCGGCGCCTTGCTGGCCCGGTACGGGCACGCCTACCTTCCGCAACCGGGGGGCGACAAGATCGGTCGCCGCCGGCTGGATACCCACTTCATCGGCTTGCAAAAACTGGGAGCGCGCTTCGATTACGACCCGGTGGCCAAAGCCTGGCAGGTGGATGCCCGCCGGTTGAGAGGTACCTATCTGCTCATGGACGAGATCTCCGTGACCGGCACGGCCAATGTGGTACTGGCCGCTGTTTTGGCCAAGGGCACCACCCAGATCTATAACGCCGCCTGTGAGCCCTACGTGCAGCAGTTGTGCCGCATGCTCAACCGCATGGGAGCCCGGATCGCAGGCATTGGGTCCAACCTGCTCACCATAGAAGGGGTAGATCGCTTGCAGGGTACCGAGCACCGCCTGCTGCCCGACATGATCGAGATCGGTTCCTTTATCGGACTGGCTGCAATGACGCAGTCCGACATCACCATTCCCGGCGCCAAGGTGGAGGAACTGGGGGTCATACCGCGCGTCTTCGAGCGCATGGGCATCGATCTGGAGATCCGGGGCGACGACATTCGCATACCTCCACAGGAGAGCTACGAGATACAAACCTTCATCGACGGGTCCATTATGACGGTGTACGACGCCCCCTGGCCCGGTTTTACTCCGGACCTGATGAGCATTGTGCTGGTCGTGGCCACCCAGGCGCGCGGAAGCCTGCTCGTACACCAGAAAATGTTTGAGAGCCGCCTGTTCTTTGTGGATAAGCTCATCGACATGGGGGCTCAGATCATCCTTTGCGACCCCCACCGGGCCACGGTGATCGGCCTGGATCGAAAATTCCCCTTGCGCGGCATTGCCATGACTTCGCCCGATATCCGGGCCGGCGTGGCCCTGCTCATCGCTGCACTGTCGGCCCAGGGCACCAGCGTTATCCGCAATATCCACCAGATCGATCGCGGCTACCAGCGCATCGACGAGCGCCTTAACGCCATCGGAGCACGTATTCGCCGTTTGTGATACCGGGCACAAAAGGCCCCACCGGCCCTTCATACCTTTACCGCCACAATCCGTTTACCATGTGGCGTTTTATCCTTCTGCTTGCGGCCGGGCTGGGCCTGGCCACCAACCTGTCTGCTCAGCACGCGCATTCTGCGCCGGCTGAGGAAACAGACGGCGGGCATCACAAGGCTTTTCCCCATCACCGGATCGCCCTGCTGATCGGCCATACGCACGTGCCGGCCAATGCCGAGGGCAAAGGCATGCTCATACCGTCCTGGGGGCTGGACTACGAGTACTGGTTCAATCCCACCTGGGGCGTGGGCCTGCACACCGACCTGGAATTGCAGACCTTTCTCATTGAGCGTTCCGGAGAGGAACAACTGGAGCGCGACTATCCCCTGGTGCTTACGGTGGATGCTCTGTACAATCCCTGGAAGGGATTGGTCATCCAGCTGGGGCCGGGCTACGAGATCGAGCGCAACGAAAACTTCTACCTCGTGCGCTTCGGCCTGGAATACGAAATCGAGATCGGCCAGCGGCACTGGGACCTATGCCCCTCCGTCTTTTACGATACCCGTTTTGATGCGTACGATACCTGGTCCATTGCCCTGGGCGTAGGTAAGCGCTTCTGAACCGGCGAGCGGTTTTGCGTACTTTTGCGGGAAAAGGCTTTCCATTGATCCTGTACAACGTAACGGTAAAGGTTGAGCGCGATATTCACGAAGACTGGCTGGCGTGGATGCGCAAAGAGCACATTCCCGATGTGCTGAGCACCGGCCATTTCGTTTCCCATCGCATCTGCCGGTTGCTGCATGAAGAAGAGGACGGCATCACCTATGCTGTGCAGTATTTTGCGCACTCCCTGGAAGATATCCAGGCCTATCAGCAGGGGCATGCCCAACGCTTGCAGGCCGAACACGCCCGGCGCTATAAAGACCGGTTTGTGGCCTTCCGCACGCTGATGGAGATCGTCTGAGCAGCCAAAGGCTTCATAAGCTTCCGGTAATAT
>JAJDFU010000667.1 GCA_020528935.1 Saprospiraceae bacterium
ACCATCTCTGGCGCAAGCCCGGCCAGGTGATCGACCTGCACGGCCTGGAGCAGATCCTGTGGCCCATCCACTGCGTACAGGGGAGCTTCGGCGCCGAATTTGCCGGATCGCTGAACACCGGGGCTATCGAGCGGGTATTTCAAAAGGGAACCGATCCGGCCATCGACAGCTACAGTGCCTTCTACGACAATGGCCACCGCAAATCGACCGGCCTGGCCGACTACCTGCGCGAGCAGCAGGTGGATACCCTCTACATCCTGGGCCTGGCTCAGGACTACTGCGTGAAATTCACCGTGCTGGATGCCCTTCGGGAAGGCTTTAAGACGTACCTTGTGACCGACGGCACCCGGCCGGTCGAGCTCCAAGCGGGCGACGGCGAAAAGGCCTTGGCCGAAATGCGCAAACAGGGTGCCCATCTGCTGACCTCCAAGGAGGTGTTGACTCAAATTCAGAATTGAAAACGACGATCTACTATGCTCCAAGATACCCTCTCATCCGAAGCGCTGATGCAACTGGAAGATCAGTACGGCGCTAAAAACTACCATCCCTTGCCCGTAGTGCTTTCCAAGGGGGAAGGGGTCTTTCTCTGGGATGCAGAAGGCAAGAAGTACTTCGATTTTCTGGCGGCGTATTCGGCCGTGAACCAGGGGCACTGCCACCCGCGCATCGTCAACGCCCTGGTGGAGCAGGCTCACAAGCTCACCCTCACTTCCCGGGCCTTCTTCAACGACGTGCTGGGGCCCTACGAAAAGTTCATCACCGAGTACTTCGGTTACGATCGCGTGCTACCCATGAATACGGGCGTGGAAGGAGGCGAGACCGCCGTAAAGGTATGTCGCAAATGGGCCTACGAGGTCAAAGGCATACCCACCAACCAGGCCAAGATCATTTTCGTGACCGGCAACTTCTGGGGGCGCACCCTGGCCGCTATTTCCTCGTCGACCAGCAGCAAGAGCACCAAAAACTTCGGGCCCTACATGCCGGGCTACGAGATCATCCCCTACAACGATATTGATGCCCTGCACGATGCACTCCAGGACCCGCACGTGGCCGGCTTCATGGTAGAGCCCATACAGGGCGAAGCCGGCGTAGTGGTGCCCGACGAAGACTACCTGCCCAAGGCCTACGAGCTTTGCCGCTCGCACAACGTGCTCTTCATCGCCGACGAAGTGCAGACGGGCATTGCCCGCACCGGCAAGCGACTGGCCTGCGATCACCACGGCTTCCGGCCCGACATTCTCATCCTGGGCAAAGCCCTCTCCGGCGGCGTGCTGCCGGTATCGGCCGTGCTGAGCAGCGACGAGATCATGCTCACCATTCAGCCCGGCGAGCACGGCTCCACCTTCGGCGGCAACCCGCTGGCCTGTGCAGTAGCTCAGGAAGCCTTGAAGGTGGTGGAGGACGAAAAGCTGGCCGACAATGCTGCCTACCTGGGCGAGATCTTCCGGGAGCGAATCCGGAAAAACCTGGTGGACAAGAGCGATCTGGTGAAGCTGGTGCGCGGCAAAGGGCTGCTCAATGCCGTTGTGATCAACGAACACGAAGACAGCCCGACGGCCTGGAACTTATGCCTGCAGATGGCCGAGAACGGCCTGCTGGCCAAGCCCACCCACGGCAACATCATCCGCTTTGCGCCGCCCCTCGTCATCACCGAAGACCAGCTGCACAGCTGCTGCGACATCATCGAACGGACCATTCTCTCCTACAAGGAGTAGGCCGTATGGGCCGGCGAAAGATCCAGTATGAAGGCTTTTTTTATTTTTGGTTTCAGCAAGCTCCGGCATACCGGGGCCTGCCGAAATAGTACGGGCGGCCTGCAATAAGCGGGCCGGGCGCACGGTTAAAAGTATCGCCACAACACAGAAGCCCTATGGTGGTTCAACACGCGACTCGAATCCTCTTCGCTCTTTTCCTTTTTTCCTTCACCGCGCACGCCCAACAAACGGCCTACTACACCGAGGCCTTGCGCTTTTACAAGCGCGGGGTCACGTTTTTCGACCAGGGTATTTTCGGCAAGGCCCAGGACGAGTTTCACAAAGCCGTGGACTTGCTGGAGCCCGTCAATGAGCCGCGCTCCGAACTGCTGCGCAACCGGGCCGAGCTGGGCATTGCCCGCTGCGCCATCCGCCTGGACCAGGGCGAAAGCGCGGTGCTGACCCTCAACTTCGTGCGCGAACACAGCCCCGAACCGCTGGCCGACGAAGCCCTGGTGGAGATCGGCAACTACTATTTCGACGAGCGGCAATACGACAAAGCACTGGCCTTTTACGAGCGGGTGCCGTTCAGCAGTCTTCCCGGCAAGCAAAAGGACGAACTCCACTTCAAGATGGGTTATGCCCATTTCGTGGACAAGGAATTTGACGAGGCCAAAGGCCACTTTGTAGAGATCAAAGACCAGAAGAACGAGTATTACTACCCCACCAACTACTATCTGGGGCTCTGCTATTTTTTCGAAGGCAATTACGA
Source organism: Saprospiraceae bacterium (assembly GCA_020528935.1). Lineage (GTDB taxonomy): Bacteria > Bacteroidota > Bacteroidia > Chitinophagales > Saprospiraceae > JAJDFU01. The sequence goes on from JAJDFU010000667.1 coordinate 2,467, forward strand.
GAACGCCATTGAGTGCTTTCGGGCAGTCGAATCTTCGGGGCAATTCGACGATTTCGTACCGTATTATACTGCGCAGATCTACTTTGCCATGCGGCGCTACGACGATCTGATCCAATACGCCGAGCCGCGCCTGCAGCGCAGCGCCTCCCTGCGCAACCGGAACGAGATCATGGGCCTGCTCGGGCAGGCGCATTTCGAAAAGGGCAACTACAACAAAGCGCTGCCCCTGCTGGAGAACTATGCCGAAAACGCGGACAAGCTCCGGGAAGAGGAGCTCTATCAGCTGGGCTTCGCAAACTACCAGAATGGCCGCTATGACAAGGCCATCCCCTACTTTCGCGAGCTGGCAACCGCCGAATCGGCCATCGGGCAGTCGGGCATGTTCTACCTCGCCGATTCCTACCTGCGCCTGGGCGACCGCAACAATGCCCGCATCGCTATGGCCGAAGCCAAGCGCAGGAACTTTGACCCGCGCCTTACCGAGGAAGCCACCTTCAACTACGGCAAGTTGAGCTATGAGCTGGGCTCGCCTTACGAGGCGATCTCGGCCTTTCGCAGCATCCCCCCAAACTCCCCGTACTACGGCCAGGCCCAAATGATGATGAGCGAGGTGCTCCTCACCTTCCGCGACTACGAGCAGGGGCTGAATATCCTGGAAAACATGCAGCCCCGCACCCCACAGATGAATGCCACCTACCAGAAGCTCAGCCTGTATCGGGCCTATCAACTGCTGCAGGAAGGCAAAAACATAGAGGCGAAAAAAATGCTCCTGCAGTCGGTGAACAGCGCCGCAGATGCCACAGCCAAAGCCGAGGCCCTGTACTGGCTGGGTGACATCAGCTACCGGGAAGGCCGCTATGACGAAAGCATCAACTACCTCAATCAGCACCTCAATTTCGCCTCGACCCTGGGCGGCCTGCCCGACGAGAGCTCGGTGTATATGAGCAACTACCTGCTGGGGTACAACTACCTCAAAAAAGAGGACTTCGGAACGGCTACCCGGTACTTTCAGGAGGCCGTCAACGGCATACAGCGCAATCGCGGGTTCATCCGCAACGAGCGCATCCAGCAACAGGTGCTTGGCGACGCTACCCTGCGGGCCGGCGACAGCTACTTCAAGCGCAATCAGTACGCGGATGCCCTGCGTTTTTACGATGCAGCCATTCAACAGCGCCACGCCGGTTATGTATATGCGCTTTACCAAAAGGGCATCATCCAGGGCCTGCAAGGCCAAGACACGGAGAAGATCCTGTCCATGGAGCGCATCACGCAGCAATTCTCCGACACGGAATGGGCCGACGACGCCCTCTTCCAACTGGGAAGCACCTACCAGGAAATGGGCCGCCTGCAGCTGGCCGATGCCCCCCTGGAGCAACTCATTTCCAGGTACCGCACCTCCTCTGATCTGGTGAACGAATCCCTCATCAAACTGGGGCTGATCAGCTACAACCAGGGGCAGACCGAGCGCGCCATCAACTACTACAAGCAGGTGTTCTCCAACAACCCGACCCCCGGCGAGTCCAAGCTGGCGCTGGAGGCCCTCGAAGAGATCTACGTCAAAGACCTCAGCGATCCGGGCAGTTACTTTGCCTTTCTGGAAACCCTGCCCGGTTACGACGCCAACACCCTCTCCCGGGACTCGGTCAGCTTTCGCTCGGCGGAATTTCAGTTTGAAAACGGCCAGTACCAGCAGGCCGTCGGGGCCTACACCAATTACCTGCAGCAGTTTCCCAACGGCCGTTACAGCCTCACGGCCCATTACCACCGGGGCGAATCCTACAGCGTGCTGGGGCAATACAGCCAGGCGCTGCAAGATTACCAGACGGTCGTCAATGCCGGCCCCAGCAACTACTACCTGAAAGCCCTGGAGAAATCCGCTATCATCGCCTACAACCACGAACAGAACTTCCAGCTGGCTTACGACCTGTACGAACAAATGGTGCAGGCGGCCCAGCAGGAAGACCTCAGATTCGAAGCCCAGCTGGGTGCCCTGCGCAGTGCGTATCGCCTGGGCAATGGCAGTGCCGTAATGGAATTGTCCAACAAGGTGGCCAACAACCCGAGAGCCTCCGAGCTGCAGGCCGCCTCCGCCTATTTTTACCAGGGCAAAATGGCCTACGATCAGCGCAACTACGACATAGCCCTGCGAGCCTTCGAACAGGTGAAGCGACTGAGCGACAACGAACAGACCGCAGAGGCCCGCTACCTGGAAGCAGAGACCTACTACCAGAAACGCAACCTTCAGAAGGCCAGACAGTTGTGCCTGAATGCCAACAAAGAAAGCTCAGCCTATCCCTTCTGGGTGGCCAAGAGCGTTCTGCTCCTGGCAGAGATCATGGCCGAGCAGGGGGATCTGCTAAACGCGCGCGCCGCCCTGGAAGCCCTAATCGAAAACTACCAGGGCGATCAGGCGCTGATCAATCAGGCGCGGGCGAGCCTGGAGCAGCTCAATCAGCAGATAGGCAGCGGCAGCCGCCGGGAGACGGGGGAAACTGCCGGTTTCATGCAGCCCGCCGAAGATAACCGCCCCTAACCCGGAGACCCAATACCAACGTGATGAAAAACGCAAGCCTTATGTCTTTCCAGTCGGTTGTCCTGATGACCCTTCTTTTTTTGGGCAGCAGCCTGATGCTGCACGCCCAGCCGGCCGAGCAGGTGGATGTGGTCAAGCAGTTCAACGCGCGACTGGCCGAAGCCGAACGCGTCATGGTCAATCCGGAGCTGCCGCCCCTGGATACGATCGACAAACGCCTGCAGTACGACATCCGGGCCCAACCTATGGATGTGAAGTACCTGCCGCCGCGCATCCGCCCCCTCAGCCTGAGGCGGGAAGAACCCGATCCCAGCTACAGCGGTCAGCTGCGCGTGGGCGGAGGTGCCCCGCGCGCAGTATACGTAGAGGGGTCCTACCACCTCAACACCTCTGAACGCTTCACGCTGGGGCTGGATGCCTTGCATCACTCCTTCAACAACACCAACAATGTGGAGAACATGATCACGGCGGAGAACGAGTACAAACTGCACGGCACGTACTTCGCCGAGCAGGGTTTTGCCGTGAATGCCCATGCAGGTTACGAGCTGGACTTCTTCCACTTTTACGGCTACAACAAAGTGGCCGAGGATTTTGGGCGGGCACTCAGCTACAATAAAAACGAGGTCAAGCAGCGCTTCTCCAACGTCACGGGAGGCTTCGAGATCTTCAATGCCGCCCGTACCGAGGCGGATTTCGATTACCGGGCCGCCCTGGACATGTACTTCCTGAATGATTTTTACAACTCGCGGGAGAACGCCTTCGACATCCAGCTGGAGGGTACCAAGTGGTTCAACGACCGCCACCCCCTGCGGGTACTGCTGCGCACCGATTTCACGGGCTTCAGGGACACGGCCAGACAAAACCTGAACAACATCTTCTTGCACCCCACCTTTACCTTTCACCAGGATATCTGGCGGCTTAAGGTGGGCGTCAACCTGGCCAATAACGACGACGAGTTCTTCTTCTTTCCGGATGTGGAGTTCATGGTGCAACTGGGCACCAGCGTGCTGTCCCTGTTCGGTGGAGCCGACGGCACCCTGCAGAAAAACGACTTTCGCGCCCTCACGGCTTACAATCCCTTTATCAACTCGGAAGTGGACATCCGAAACAGCAGATACTACCGCCTCTACGGCGGTGTAGCCGGAGAGTTCCTGGGCGTAACCTACCGGGGAGAGGTATCGTACAAGAACGTGAACAACCTGGCCCTTTTCATCAACGATTACGACTTCAGCTCGGACACCATACCCCGCTTCGACGTCCTGTACGACGATGCCAACCTGATCACTTTTCAGTTGAGCGCCATGGTGCCGCTGTTCAAAAACTTCGAGCTGTCCGGAATGATCTCCCAGATCATTTACACTATGGACCGGGAGGACAAGCCCTGGCACCTTCCGTCCTTTACGGTAAATGCCGGCGCCCGCTACCGCATGTTCAACGAACAGCTCCTCCTGCACGCGGATTTCTACCTGCAGAACGGGGTGCCCTACCTGACCCGCGAGGGCGACGACGCCAACCTGAACGCCCTGTTGGACCTGAGCGTAGGGGCCGAGTTCTACTTCCTGGAAAACCTGGGCGCCTTCGCGCATGTGAACAACCTGCTGTCCAACCGGCGGGAACGCTGGAACTACTATCCGGTGCTGGGCACCAACTTCCGGGTCGGGCTTTCCGCACGGCTCTAATACCGGGCCGTTGCCCCCTGATCATGCATTCTAAAAAGCCGAAGGTTTTGCAGCTTATCGGACCGCGCTGCCTTTGAAGTTTTGGCGAAAAGCCCTACCTTAAAGAGGCTAAAGATTCTCTTCCATTCGATAACCAAAATCAGGAGATTATGAAGATTACCTTCAATGAGCTGCGCGAAATCAAGCACCAGCTCCCCACCGGCAGCGTTTCCCGCATTGCCGAAGCACTCAAACTGGAAGAACAGACCGTACGCAACTACTTCGGTGCCAACAAATACGAGGAAGGCGATGTCGTGAACCGGCACGTCACGCCCGGTCCCAACGGCGGTATCGTGGACCTGGACCGCACCGATATTCTGGACATGGCCCGTCAGATCATTGAGGAAGAGAAGGTAAACCCGACCGTGTAGCAGATGTAATTCATACTAAAGATCCAGAAAAACGGGAATAGCTCAACCTGCAGCTGTTCCCGTTTTTTTTTGCCCACTACAGCCGGCTCAGGTA
>JAJDFU010000678.1 GCA_020528935.1 Saprospiraceae bacterium
GGGGCGTGTGCATAGGGAAGACAGCATGTGGGAGTACGTCGCGGCCAATAGCGGGCCGGAAGAGGGGGGGCGGCGCCCACACCTGGACATTGCCGCCATCGAATGGTATGTCGTGGAACTTGATTAGTAAACGGTTGTGTGTTCAAGTCAAAGCCAATGGAGAAATACTGGAACATTGTCGTAGAAGGGTATAAGGGCTACGCCAGCTACCTGTGGTACGAGATCACGCATCCCGGCTGGCACAACTACTTCTACTGGCTGCTCATCGTGTCGGCCTTTTTCTTCCTGCTGGAAGTGTTGTCGCCCTGGCGCAAGGATCAGCCCAAATTCCGCCAGGACTTCTGGCTGGACTTCTTTTACATGTTTTTCAACTTCTTCCTCTTTTCGCTCATCATCTACAACGCGGCCTCCGATGTGATCGTCAACCTGTTCAACGATGGGATCAAGTGGCTGACGGGCTTTGACCTGCAGGCCTCCAATCCGCTGAACAAGGCGCCGCTCTGGGCTATCCTCATCGTGGGTTTTGTGGTGCGCGACTTCGTGCAGTGGTGGGTACATCGCCTGCTGCACTACTCCGATCGCCTGTGGGAGTTCCACAAGGTGCACCACTCCGTGCAGCAAATGGGCTTTGCCGCCCATCTGCGCTACCACTGGATGGAGAACGTCGTGTACCGCACCCTGGAGTACATCCCGCTGGCCCTGCTGGGCATCGGCCTGTACGACTTCTTCATCATCCACATCTTCACCTTGGCGGTGGGCCACTACAACCACTCCAACATCACGGTGAACAGCCACATTACCGGCGGCGTCTTCGGCGCCTTGATCGGACTGGTGATCGCTACGGGCGGCTTCGAGGTGAATCTGCTCAGCGATCCCACCTGGTGGCAGCAGCTGCTCGTGGTGGCCGGCGGCATTGCGGCGGGCAGCATCCTCCTGGCGCCGGTGATGAAGATCCTCTTCAACAGCCCGGAGATGCACATCTGGCACCATTCGTACGAGCTGCCGGAGGATCGCCGATACGGCATCAACTTCGGCCTTACCCTGGCCATATGGGACTACATCTTCGGCACCGCCTATGTGCCCTATGAAGGGCGCGACATCCGCCTGGGCTTCCCCGGTGTGGAGAAGTTTCCCAAGGATTTCGTCAGCCAGAATCTGCATGGCTTCAGCCATCTGGAACAGGAAGAGGAGGAGCGCGTGGAACCCAGCACCCTGCCCAAGGGACGGGTCAAGGTGGACCTGCACTAGCTGCTGCCGGATGGAAGAAATGGCCCCTACGGCCTGCGCTGCACCGAAGCAGCGCAGGCCGTTCTTTTCTTTATGGGCGTACCTGCAGTCGAATACTTTGCCGCCCGCCCGATCCATCGGATAGGGTGAGTATGTAGAGGCCTTCGCCGGGAAGGGCGGGCCAGGCGAATCCCTCGCGTACGGACCGCCTTTCCCATACGAGCTGCCCCAGCAGATTGAAGATGCGCGCATCCCGGGCTTCCGATGCCGACCACTGCACCCATTGGCCCGGCCGGATGGGGTTGGGGCTGTTGATGCGGAGCCGGTCGATGGCCGCCTGCCCGGTGCCGGACACCTCCCTGGGGCGCAGGTACAACACCAGGCCGTCGTGATCGCTGGCGCGCAGGGGCGTCGCGGGGTTGGTCGCAAAGAAATCCGGGAAATCGGCATTGCCGCGGGCAAAAGCCAGGCGGCTCACCTCCAGGTCGGGCAGTTCGCTGGTCAGGCAGTGGTCCAGGATCTGGGCGTTGCCCTCGAAAACGAAGGAGTAGCGATCCGCTTCAGCGGGCAGGCTGGCCGTTTGATTGACCAGGGGCGGCGATACGAGGTTTTCCACGGGAAAGAGGGCGCCCAGGCTTGGCGTTCCGGCAATCTGGTTGGTGACGTCCACGTAGCCGTCGGTGAAGGGGAAGGCATTGAAATCGCCCAATACGATCAGGTTGCGACCCTGCAGGCTTTGTACCATCTCGGCTACAGAGCGCGCCTGCGCATCGCGTTTCAGGCGGACGAAGCTGCTGTCCGGGCCCTCGATGCCGTTGAGCGAGCGCATGTGCAAATTGAGGACGGTCAGTTCGATGTCCGGGCGTTGGGCCGGCAGGGCTTCCAGCAGCAAGGGGGGCCGGTCGTGCAGGGTGAAGCCCCCGCCGAAGGTCTCGTCCTTGCCCAGCTGGCTGACCAGTGGACCGAACAATGTACTTTTTACCAGATAGGCCACGTTGATCTGGTCGTTGCCGGGCAGGAGATAGGCCTCGTACTGCGCCGTGGGGTCTTCAAACTTGAGGTAGAAGATGAGCTCGTCCAGCTCGGTGGCGGTGCCCACCTCCTGCAGGGCCACCACATCCGGCAAGCGCATCTGCCGGGCGATAAAGGCCGCCAGTTTTTTGGCCTTGGTGATGCGGTCGGGGGCATCGGGCAGGAACTGCAGGCAGTTGATGGAACCGATCGTGAGCTCGTCCTGGGTGGCCGGCGGTACGGGCGGCGCCTCTGCTGCTCCTTCCACCAGGTAGCTGGAGGGCAGGGCTACATAGCCGATGGCTTCCTGCTGGCGTACGCCCAGGGCACTGACGGTCTGGCCCGCTACCAGGTCGGTCTTGTTGGGCTGGCCCAGGGCGTTGGGGTCCAGCCAGAAGATCTCGGGATTGCCGTCCCACACGGGCAGGCCGGGGCGTCCGGGCCAGCGGATGCCGGGTTCCCGGAAAGGGCGTTGCCCGTTGGCGGTCAGGGGCGTGAGGCTCAGCGGGTTCGTCGGTCCGCAAAAGGTGCCGTCGAAGGAAATGCGCATGCCTTCCACCTGCTCCAGATCGGGGAAAGGACCGGGGGCCGGACCGGGAAAGGCGGCGTCCAGCCGCACCGGGCTGGGCAGCAGGGCATTGGTACCTGTGATCGCTACTTCCAGCAGACTGCCCCCCAGGGCCGTCGTATGCCCCACCTCCATCACCACACCCTGCACGCGCACCACATCGCCTGCAGAAACGGGTGGCGGGCCGCCGGTGTACACCATCAGGCCCTCGGAGGTGAGCGGATCGCCGTCCTCCAACTCGGCCGGGCTCTGAATGAAAAAGCGGTCAAAAGCCGTGGCCGTGACCGTATTCCCGCTGGTTTCCACCTGCTGAGCCAGCCAGGGGCTTTCCGTTCCCGTGCCCTGGATCTCACTGATGGTCAGTTGAGGTGTCTGGCCTGCCAGCCCGGCCACCATCCAAAACCACAGAAGAAAGATCAGGTTGAAAACCTTGCGCATACATCCGGGACTTTGCACCCTCAAAATAAACAATCTATCTTCATTTGTATTTTATATGTCCATGGAACAACAAGCGCAATCCTCCTTTCTGGCCAGAGCCTTCAACCCCGTGCTGCAAGCCGGCGTCGCCCTGGCTTCCATACTGGTCTTCATCGCCATAGCCAAACTCATCGACCTCACCGGCCTGATGGAAGTGGAGGCGAATTTCCCCTGGCTCACGGCTGCGGCCTTTCTGCTGCTGTTCGCCCTGTTCAACAGCATTTCGTTCTTGTCCTCCAAGAACACCCTGAAGTATTGGGGCCGCAGTATGTACAGCTTCATGGGGCTCGCACTGGGCGCGGGTACGATCGCCTGGATTACCTCCCGGGTGCCCATCAGCGAAGCCGGTTCCTACTGGTGGATCTTCATCGTGGTGGCCGTGTCCTACGTGGTTTTTCTTACCATCATGAACCTCATGAAGCGCATTGTTGAATTTGCCCAGAAGGAAGAGTGGAACCACCCCCGTATCCGCAATAAGAACAGGCGTTAACCCGAATTATTCACGGATTACCGTGAATAATGACGCTATATGCCTGAAAACAAGCGCATTTTCAACGGCTTAGGTCAGGGGCATCGATGCTGATATCCGAAAGGTCGTTCCGCATTACCGGAACCATTTGCAACATTTTGTGTGGCCAAGTGGGGTAGGATAGTTACCGTGCGAATAAGACCGGCCCATTCGTCAGGGTTTGATTTTCACCATTTTGCAATGGTATGGCCTAAAGGCGGAAAATTCGGTCAATTTACCGGTTTAACAAGGCCCTAACCTTCGGCGCACATCCTTTTTACCGCTCTTGTGGTTTTTAATAAAAATCCAAATGATCATGATGCGTACACTGCTTTCTTTTGCTTTTGCCCTGTTTTTGCTGGGCTGCAACCAGGCTCAGACCAGCGGTGAATCCGGTGCTTCTGCCGATACCGGGCAGGGCCCTTACATCGGCCTGGATGGTCGGAAACTCCAGCCGGTCAACAAATCGGACAGCGAATGGAAGGCCGAGCTCACCGCCGAGGAATTCCGCATTCTCCGCAAGAAAGGCACCGAGCGGGCCTTCACCGGCGACCTGCTGAACAACAAAAAAGGCGGCGTCTACACCTGTGCGGCCTGCGGCCTGCCGCTCTTCTCCTCCGACACCAAGTTCAAATCCGGTACCGGCTGGCCCAGCTTCTATGCGCCCTACCGCAGCGAGCACGTCGCCGAAGAAAAGGACCTCAGCTACGGAATGGTGCGCACCGAAGTGCTCTGTGGCCGCTGTGGCGGTCATCTCGGCCACGTCTTTCCGGACGGCCCCGAGCCCACCGGACTGCGCTATTGCATCAACTCCGCTTCGCTGGACTTTGAGGACCGGCAGCCGTGACCAGGCCCCCTTGCTTACTGGGGTCGTACCGCCTGTCTCCGGACAAGGATCCGACTTCATGGCAAGCAGTTAAACCCACACCCACACCCACACTCACACCCACACCCAAACCCAAACCTATCTACTATCTTTATTCCCATGACCTTCGCCCAAATTCTCCAAGACCTGAAAAACGGCAATTTCCAGCCGCTGTAACTCTTCCACGGGGAGGAGGGCTAATTCATCGAAACCCTTCCCCGCTACATCGAGCAGCGCGCCTTGCCGGAGGAGCAGCGCGCCTTCAACCAGACCGTGCTCTACGGCCGCGATACCGATGCCAAGACCCTGCTGGACGTGGCCCAGCGCTACCCCATGATGGCTGAGCGGCAGGTGGTGATCCTCAAGGAGGCCCAGGAGATGAAGGGCCTGAGCGACCTGAAGGCCTATGTGGAGCAGCCGGTGGAGACCACCATCCTGGTCATCGCCCACAAGAACAAGAAGATCCCCGGCAATACCACCTTCGGCAAGGCCATCAAGAAAAAGGCCGTCGTGCTGGAGGCCAGGCCGCTCTACGACAACCAGATCCCCGGCTGGATCAAGACCTACCTGAAGGCCCGCCATTACACCATTACCGAAGAGGCCACGGCCTTGGTGGCCGAGTACCTGGGCAGCGACCTCAGCAAGGTGGCTAACGAGCTGGACAAACTGATCATCAACCTGCCGAAGGGCACCGAGATCACGCCGGCACAGATCGAAGCCCAGGTGGGGATCAGTAAGGACTACAACGTCTTTGAGCTGCAGAAAGCCCTGGGGCAGCGCAACCCGCTGAAAGCCCAGCGCATCGTACAGTACTTTTCGGCCAATCCCAAGCGCAACCCCTTCATCGTGGTGGTGAGCAGCCTCTTCAACTACTTCAGCAAGATCCTGATGCTGCATGAGCTGAACCGCCTGCCGGACAAGGAGCTGGCCGGCAAACTGGGGGTCAACCCCTATTTTCTGCGCGAATACCGCGCCGCCGCCCGGCAGTACAGCCGCGACCAGCTGGAACGGATCATCCACCTGCTGAGCGAGTACGACCTCAAGAGCAAGGGGGTGGGCTACGATACGGCCGGCAAGCCCAACGGCGCCCTGCTGAAGGAACTGGTGTGGCGGATTATGAATTAGATGGTAGCCGATCCAAGCGTTAGGCCATCAGGGTCTTATCCGCCTGCATTTCCAAAGGAACGCATCCCACTGCCAACTACCGATAAACGTTACTCATGCAACGCCATCCCGCCATCTACTTCGGACCCAGTGCCGTACACGGCCGGGGCGTATTCACGGCCGAATCCATCCCGGCGGACTCCCTGCTGGAGATCTGTCCGGTGCTGGTGCTGCCGCCCGCAGAGCTGGATCACATCCACGGCAGTAGCCTGCACGATTACTACTTTCTCTGGGGGCCGGAACAGGACCGGCCGGCCATTGCCCTGGGGTTCGGCTCGCTGTACAATCATGCCGAATCGCCCAATGCCGAGTTCTGCCTGCGCTACGAAGACGATGCGATCCATTTTGTGGCCCTCCGGGATATTCCGGCCGGCAAAGAGATCACCGTCGATTACCATGCCGGCAAGCGCGAAGGGGTATGGTTTGCGGTGCAGCAGGCTTGATGGGCGGGCCATCCAAATGGGCCAGGCGAAATGGCTGTGATTTGACAATGCTTCTAACTGCCTGATTGTAAACGGTTAATACTCGTTAGGAACAAAAGACCTGTACAGGGGATGCGACTTTTTTTGGTGTATTGCTTGTTTTTCTGCGTCAATTGCGTCTATATTTCTGCCCGGAAATAATTGATTATGCATTCGCGTCAGCAAGCATGGTGGTGGTGGAAACAGCGCTCCGAATTCCGGGTGAGGTGACGCGCCACTGTTGTTGATGTCTATTCCAATCAAGCGGCTTGTCGGAACCACCCGGCAAGCCGCTTGTTGTTTTGGTGCTTATGAAAACCCAAACCACAGCCAGCATTCCCTTGCAGACGCGCACCGCGACGCGCCTGGCCGACCTGCTCACGCCGGTTTCGGCCTACCTGAAGCTGCGCGATCGCTATCGCCAGCCGGTACTGCTGGAAAGCAATGATGCTCAGGATCCCGAGAACTGCCACTCTTTCCTGGGGCTGGATCCCCTGGCCGGCATTCAGGTGAAGGCGGGCGTCTGCCGGATCGAGTGGCCCGGCGGCCCGGTGGAGTCCTTCGCCCTGAACGATCCGCAACAGCTGCCCGACCGCTTGCACGACTTCGTACGGGCCTTTGCGCCCGGCCAGGCGGACGGCCGCTTCAACGGCCTGTTCGGGCACGTCAGCTTCGACGGGGTGCAGTATTTCGATACGCTTGCCTTCGACCCGGCCAAGCGCCGGTTCGATCTGCCCGATCTGCGCTTTTCGCTCTACCGCTTCATCCTGGCCTTCGATCACTTTCGCGACACGCTCACCCTGCGCGAGAACCGCCTGCCCGGCGAGCCGAGCCGGCTGGAGGCTGTCCCTTTTACACATCT
>JAJDFU010000365.1 GCA_020528935.1 Saprospiraceae bacterium
AGAGGTGGATAAGAGACAGGTCTCCAGGTCAGGGCATCCAAAAGTGTCGAGTGTGATCTGCTCATAAAGGCCCGCTGAGTCCAATACTTGCCCTTGCCAAAGCAGCGAATCGCCTTCAAACAGGTAAGCCTGTTCGCGCAGGGTATCCAGCGCCCGGACCCGCAGGTCTACCTGCACGATGCTGTCGCAGCCTTGAACTGAGGTCAGATCAAACTGATAAAAGCCGGGGGTGTCGAGTGCCTGACCGCCGAACACGACCGAATCCCCCTCGCAAATGGTCACGGAAAAAAGATCCTCCGATGGCTCGGCTGCCAAAACGGTCTTGCAGACCGTTGGGCCATCCGTCAACACATTAGAAGGCGTAACGCAAATTTGGTAGCTACCGCTATTGGGAAGGTCGACCACCTGGCTGAAGCCGGCCCCGATGTAGCTTCCGTTCAGGGTCCACTCGTACAGGCCCGCATTCGCCACTGTATCGGCTGTAAAGGTAACCGGCTCACCTATGCAAATCGTATCCGGCCCTCGTATGGCCGTGGTGCCGATGAAGGAAAGCGAATCGGCTCCCGTGGTGCCCTGAATGACATCGGTGGTGAAATCGCAGATGTCTGACCCATTGCCGTCCACGACCAGATACAGTACTGTACCCGGCAATACGCCGCTGATATTCAGAACCCCCGGATTGTCCGGTGTTACCTCGTTGGGTATGCAATTGGATACCTGAACAAAGGAATTGCAATCCTGTGTGCTGTACACGCCTATCTGCAGGCCGGCACCGTTCTGGCAGTTAGATGGTACGATCTCCAGGGTGATATCGGAGGATCCGGCTACAAAACCGAACCACTGCACATTGTGTAACTGCGGGGCGCAGAACCCAGGTGGGGGCTCTCCCAATTCATCGTTGTCGTTGCTGGTCGCAATGCCATCGATGGACGACACTTGAATGCAGGCATCGGCACAGGTCGGTGCCCCCACTGGCAGGGTGCCGGCCGGGCAAAGCTGAGAGGAGATTTGAGCCCCGGAAATCCGGGCAAACAGAAGGAAGATAATGGCCAGGTAAATAGACTTCATAAGATATATACTTTTGCATTAAATTAAGAAACGCCTGACGTCCTGCCCGGTCCGTGCAGAGGGCATTCGGTTGTTTTGCAATCCCTACGTCAAAAAAAGTCGGCCTTATCCACAGAGCAGTCTGGTGACATCCATCACAAGAATTGGCCTGAAATCGCGCTTTTTTTGTGGATAGAGACGAACGCCTATCCGGCTGTTCGCCGAGTATTTTTCTAAATAAAACAGCCATCATGGACGAGCAAACCACCAAACATACCATGCCCCGCATCGGCGACCCCGCTCCCGATTTTGAAGCGATGACCACCCAGGGCATGCTTACCCTCTCGGACTTCAACAAGGACCACTGGGTAATCCTCTTTTCCCACCCGGCCGATTTCACCCCGGTGTGCACGACGGAGCTTTCCGCTTTCGCCCTGGACAAGGATTTCTTCGCCGGGCAGAACACCAAACTCATCGGCCTGAGCATCGACAGCATCCACTCCCACCTGGCCTGGGTCAACAACGTGCGCGAAAAGACCGGTGTGTACATGGACTTTCCCATCATTGCGGACCTGGATATGAAGGTGGCCCACCTGTACGGCATGCTGCATCCGGGCGAAAACTCCACGGCAGCCGTGCGAGCCGTCTTTTTCATCGATCCCAAGGGCATCATCCGCCTCATCCAGTACTACCCGCTCAACGTAGGCCGCAACATGGAGGAAATCAAGCGCTCCTTACTGGCGCTGCAAACGGCCGACGAAAAGGGCGTGGCCCTGCCGATCAACTGGCAACCCGGCGACAAGGCCATCGTGCCGCCACCCAAGACGCTGGCCGAAATGGACGAGCGCATCGCCGATACCAGCGTGGAAAAGATCGATTTCTACCTGGCCAAAAAAGCCGTCTGAAGCGGCTTGCCCAAGAACAGGGGTCGCCCGAAAGCGGCCCCTTTTTCATTGGTCCAAAGCCCGGTTTTTCGTACCTTACTTCATTGAAAGAACGCGATATGCCGAAAATACTGGCGCTGAGCCTGGCCCTTTACCTGTCTCTGGGCAGTCTGTTTCCCCGAACGGACTTCAGCCAGTTTTATCGCGTGATCAATACCCTCCAGCATTTCCAAACCCACCAGGCAGAAGCGGCCCGGACCGGCGACGCCCTGAGCTTCTGGTCTTTCCTGTACATGCACTTTGTGGAGATCGCCTCCCACGACCATCCCGGCGAAGACCATCACCAGGAGCTCCCCTTCCAGCAGATCAACCTGGGAATGCAGCTCCTTTGCCCACAGGTCTGGCTCCCCCAGTCCGCCCCTGAAACCCCACTC
>JAJDFU010000573.1 GCA_020528935.1 Saprospiraceae bacterium
GGACATGCGCGCTGACCTGGAATCCCGCAAACCCGCGCCCGAACCTCGGGCCAAACCGCGTCCGGAAAAGGAAAAAACCGCCGACGCTACGCCCCAGCCGCAACGCAGGGAAAGCGGCGCCGTCAGCCGGGAAGGCAATGTGGAGATCATCGAAATGGACCGCATGCGCAAGCTCATTGCCGATCACATGGTGCGCTCCAAGCAGACCTCTCCCCACGTGACCTCTTTCGTGGAGGTGGATGTGACCAACATGGTGAACTGGCGGAATCGCAACAAAAAGAACTTTCAGGAACGCTACGGCGAGAAGATCACCTTCACGCCTCTGTTTATCGAAGCGGTGATCAAAGCGCTGCACGACTATCCCATGGTCAATATCTCCGTAGACGGCGACAAGATCATCCGCAAGAAAGACCTCAACATCGGTATGGCTACGGCTATGCCCAACGGCAACCTCATCGTGCCGGTCATCAAAAAGGCCGATCACCTCAGCCTGATCGGGCTGACCAAAACCGTGAATGACCTGGCTGCCCGCGCCCGCGACAACAAGCTCAAGGCCGACGAGATCCAGGACGGCTCCTTCACCATCACCAATGTGGGCACTTTCGGCAACGTGATGGGCACACCCATCATCAATCAGCCCCAGGTGGCCATACTGGCAACGGGGGCCATCCGCAAAAAGCCGGCCGTGGTGGAAACGGAGTACGGCGATCTCATTGCCGTGCGGCATCTGATGTTCCTCTCCCTCAGCTACGACCACCGCGTGGTGGACGGTTTCCTGGGCGGCTCCTTCCTGCGCCGGGTGGGCGACTACATGGAGCAGTTCGATCCCGAACGCACGATCTAGACGGAAATCGCGATCCGGCGTGCCGCTTTGTAGCGCTGATTGACAGCCTCCCAGTTGATGAGTTCGAAGAATGCATCCGCGTAGGCGGCCCGGCGGTTTTGGTAATGGAGGTAGTAGGCGTGTTCCCACACATCCAGCCCCAGTATGGGGCGACCCTGGTCTTTCACCACATTCATAAGCGGATTGTCCTGATTGGGCGTGCTGGTGACGAACAGCTCCCCCACCGGCTCGCTCACGCACAGCCAGGCCCAGCCGGAGCCGAAGCGTCCCAGGGCCGCTTTCTTAAAGGTTTCCTGGAAGCTCTCGTAGGTGCCGAAGGTGCGGTTCAGCGCCTTGGCGATCTGCATGTCTTCGTTCAGCGGATATTTGCCGGCGGGGCCCATGATCGTCCAGAACAAGCTGTGGTTGTAGTAGCCGCCGCCGTTGTTGCGTATGGTCGTAGAGTGGGTGGAAATATTGGCCAGCAGTTGTTCGATGCTGGTATCCTTCACCCCTTCCTCCTCCAGGGCCGCATTGAGCTTGCGGGTATAGCCCGCGTGGTGTTTTTGGTGGTGAATGCGCATGGTGCGCTCGTCAATTTGCGGCTCCAGGGCATCGTAAGGGTACGGTAGGTCGGGAAGTTCGAATTGCATAATAAACCTTTGGTATACAAGACGTTCGGGGCAGGGGATGTTCGCCTACGCTCTCAGCTCTTTTCCATGGCTGCGACCACCTCCTTGATCCCCTGCTCGTAGGCCGTGGGGGTAAAGCCGAAGTGTTGGTCAAACTTGCTGCTGTCGAAGACGTAATCCTGCGTGTTTTGATACAACATCTCCGGCATTTCCCGCATCTCGGGCACGAACAGCCCCATCAGCTTTAGCATAAACGATCCCACCTCCCGGTAGCGGGCTTCCACGCCCATCTCCCGGGCAATGGCTTCGATCCATTCCTTGCCGGTGGGCGGATCCGGCCGGGTGGGCAGGTGCCAGACCTGACCGTAGGCGTTTTCGGTATTGCCCAACATGGCCGTGGCTTTGGCCGCATCGGGGGTGTAGGTAAAGGAATGGACCTTGTCGGCCTTGCCCATCCAGTTGGCCTTCCGGCCTTTGGCAAAGGGCTTGAACACGGTCTCTACGATCACGCTGTTTTCCACCCCGGGCCCGTAAAAATCGGCTGAGCGGGCGATAAGTCCCTGGATCTCGCCCTTATCCACCGCTTCCAGCAGCAGCCCGGCCACCTCCTTTCGCACCTGTCCTTTTTTGCTGGACGGCCCCACGGGCGCTTCTTCGGTCATGTGCGGAATGGCCGAGGGGGCGTACATATACACATTGTCGAAAAAGACCAGTTTGGTATCGTGCCGCCGGCAGGCTTCGATCACATTGCGCATGAGGGGCACCCAGTTGCGCTGCCAAACGGCAATGCGGTACGGCAGGCCCACCGTGAGGTAGGCAATATCGCTGCCGGCTACGGCCCGGTCCGCATCTTCTTTTTTCGTCAAATCCGCAGCGATCAATTCATCGGTTTCATTTACCTTTTGCGGTGTGCGACTCACCAGCCGCACCTGAGGCGTATATCGAAGGAGGTCTTTAGCCAGGTCTTTCCCGATCGCACCGCCGGAACCGAGTATGGTTTGCATAAAAAAGGGGTTTTTTCTTGCTTAACGTGAGGTTGGAGGTCGAGTTGTTCGTTAAATGGCTGAATGTGAGAACCTCACGTTGTACCTGGTAGATGGTAGTAGGTAGTAGAGCATGCTGACGTCCATATACCCCCTACCCACTACCATGTACCGGGAGGTTGGGCCCTGACAAACATCGCTTTACGATAATGTCCTTGCCCAACCTCACGATTGCTTAGAAAGATAAGGCCTGGCGTAGCGCGCATCCAAAATAATGCGCCCACTGCGGGTCGTCAAGCGACCAATTGTTTCAACTTTTGGACAAATTCGGAGCCCATGGAGTCCGCCACCCGTTCCGTTGAATTGCACAAACTGGCCGGCCGTCAAAGCGTCGAGCGTTCCGATGTACTGGCCACCGAAGAGCCGCTGGAGATCCGCCTGCTGTGGGGCCCGCTGCGCAACCGGCGGCGGGAATCCATCGCCATAACCATGCGCACGCCGGGCGCCGACGAGGATCTGGCCCGGGGTTTCCTGTACACCGAAGGACTGATCTCCAACGCCGCCCAGGTGCAGGGCGTCCGTTTTCCGGCCGGCCCTCCGGCCGAAGAAGACCGGCAACACGTGATTGAACTGGAGCTGGACCCTGCCGTCGTATTGGAGCCGGAAAAGCTGAGCCGCCATTTTTATACCTCCAGCTCCTGCGGGGTGTGCGGTAAGGGTTCCATCGAGCTGTTGCGGCAGACCATTCCGTTTCTGCCGCGCAAGGGGCTGCCCCGGGTGGCCGTGGAGGTGCTGTACGGCCTGCCGGAAAGCCTGCGCAACGCCCAGCCCCTCTTTGCGCGCACCGGCGCCCCCCCCGCCCGCGCCGTGTTCGCGGCCGGGGTCCTCTTGGTGTCTGTGGCGGTAGGTGGCGGGCGCCACAGCGCTTTTGACAAACGCATCGGTGCGGCGGTGGGGCAGCAAGGGCTGCCGCTGCAGGGTGCCCGGCTGCTGGTGAGCGGGCGGGCCAGCTTCGAGCTGGTGCAAGAGGCGCTGATGGCGGGCCTGCCCATCCTGGCGGCGGTGGGTGCCCCCTCCAGCCTGGCCGCAGAGCTGGCCAAGGACTACGACATGACCTTGATCGGTTTTCTGCGCGACGGCCAGTGCAATCTGTATTCAGGGAAAGAGCGTTTAATTTTGTAGATTCAAATAGCGAATTCCCTAAGCACCCATCCACATGAGCAAACAAGAAGACAAGGGCCACGGCATCGTGGTCCGGGAAACGGAAACGGGCGCCCAACCGCCGGAATCCTTTACCGGCCTGGAGCTGGGCCAGCCCAAGGATACATCGGCCGGCTTCCCGGCCATTCTCACGGCCATTCAGCACGCTGCCCGGTACATGGCACCCGGGCAGGCCCTGCGCACCATGTTCCGGGTGAATCAGAAAGGCGGCTTCGACTGCCCGGGCTGCGCCTGGCCCGATCCGGAAGACGAGCGCTCCCGCCTCGGCGAATACTGCGAGAACGGCCTCAAGGCCATTTCGGAGGAAGCCCAGCGCAAGAGCATCGGCCGCGACTTTTTTGCCCGCCACAGTGTGGCCCGGATGCGCGGCTGGTCCGATTTCGAGCTCGGCAAGCAGGGGCGGCTCGCCGAGCCGATGGTGCTGCGCGAAGGAGCCGGTCACTACGAACCCATTTCCTGGGAGGATGCCTTCGATCTGGTGGGCCGGGAGCTCAACAGCCTGGACTCGCCGGACGAAGCCGTTTTCTACACCTCGGGCCGCACCAGCAACGAGGCGGCCTTCCTGTACCAGCTGTTCGTGCGCGAGTACGGCACCAACAACCTGCCCGACTGCTCCAATATGTGCCACGAATCCAGCGGTCACGGCCTGGGCACCACCCTGGGCATCGGCAAGGGCTCGGTGACCCTGCCCGACATCCACGAGGCCGAGCTGCTCATCATCATGGGGCAAAACCCGGGCACCAACCACCCGCGCATGCTCTCGGCCCTGGAGCGCTGCAAAGAGAACGGCGGGCAGATCATTACCGTCAACCCCCTGCCCGAGGCGGGTCTGCTCACCTTCAAGAACCCGCAGCGACCGCTCAAAATGCTCCGGGGCGGCACTTCGCTTACCGACCTCTTCCTGCGCGTGCGGGTCGGCGGTGACATCGCTCTGCTCAAAGCCATCATGCTGCGGCTGTGGTACGAAGAAAAAAAGCATCCCGGCACGGTTTTCGACTGGGATTTTATCAAGGACAAGACCGAGGGCTATGAAGCCTTCCTGGAAGACCTCAAGCAGCAGGACTTCATGCAGCTGGTAGAGGCCTCCGGAGTGCCGCGCCAGGACGTGCTAAAAGCCGTGGAACTGATCCGCGACAAAAAGAAGATCATCGTGTGCTGGGCCATGGGCCTCACGCAGCACGAATACGGGGTGGACAACATCCGCGAGATCGTCAACTTCCTGCTCCTCAAGGGGAGTATCGGCAAGCCGGGCGCCGGCACCTGCCCGGTGCGTGGCCACAGCAACGTGCAGGGCGACCGCACGGTGGGCATCTGGGAAGCGCCCAAGCCGGAATTCCTGGATCGCCTGCGCGACACCTTCGGCTTCGAGCCGCCCCGCCATCACGGCTTCGCCGTGGTGGATGCCATCAAGGCCATGCACGACGGGCGGGCCAAGGTCTTTTTCGCCATGGGAGGCAACTTCCTCTCGGCCAGCCCGGATACCGAATACACGGCCGAGGCCCTGCGCAACTGCCGCCTGACCGTACAGGTGTCTACCAAGCTGAACCGCAGCCACCTCATCCACGGGCGGCAGGCGCTCATCCTGCCCTGCCTGGGCCGCACCGACAAGGACGTGCAAAACGGCCGGCAGCAATTCGTCAGCGTGGAAAACTCCATGGGCGTAGTGCATTCGTCCCAGGGCGTGCTCAACCCGCCCTCCGGCCACCTGCGCAGCGAACCGGCCATCGTGGCCGGCCTGGCCAGGGCCACCCTGGGGAATCGCAGCGCGGTGGACTGGGACCGGCTGGTGAGTCACTACGATCACATCCGCGACGCCATCGAGCAGGTGGTGCCCGGATTCGAGGACTACAACCGCCGCGTGCGGGAGCCCGGCGGATTTTACCTGCCCAACGGCGCCCGCAAGCAGGAATTCAACACGCCTTCCGGCAAGGCTCTTTTTACCCGCAATCCCGTGCCGGAAAACGCCCTGGACGACGGCCAGTACGCCATGATGACCGTGCGCAGTCACGATCAGTTCAACACCACCATCTACGGGCTGGACGACCGCTACCGCGGCATCTACAACGAACGGCGCGTGGCGATGATGAACGAGGAGGACATGGCGGCCGAAGGATTCCGGTCGGGGCAGGTGGTGCACCTCATCGGCCATTACAAGGGGCGGCGGCGCGTGGCGCGCTCTTTCATCGTAGTGCCCTACGACATCCCGCGCCGCTGCGTGGCCACCTACTTCCCGGAGGCCAATGTGCTGGTGCCCATCGACTCGGTGGCCCGCGGCAGCAAGACACCCACCTCCAAGTGGGTGGTCATCACCATCGAACCGGCCGAAGAGGAAACGGCCTCAAAATCGTAGTTTTACCGAATGGGCAGCCGGGCTTTTTTCCCCGGCTGAATGCTATTGACACGACCTATGAATGCACCGCGTCTATATGACAATCACGGCCGACTCATCAATTACGTCCGCCTGGCCGTAACGGACCGCTGCAACCTGCGCTGCTTTTACTGCATGCCGGAGGAAGGCATCCAGTACGTGGCCCGGGAAGACCTGCTCACCTACGAGGAAATGCTGCGCCTCATGCACCTGCTGGCCGGCATGGGCATCGAGAAGGTGCGCATTACCGGCGGGGAGCCCTTCGTGCGCAAGGACATGCTGCCTTTCCTGCGCGACCTCTGCCGGGTGCCGGGCATCCGCAAGGTCAATGTCACCACCAACGGCACGCTCACGGCCGGCCGGGTGGCCGAACTGCAGGCCGCCGGCATCCACAGCGTCAACCTCAGCCTGGACACCCTGGACCCCGAGCGCTTCCGCCGCATCACCCGCCGCGACCAGTTCGATGCCGTCCTGCGCACCTTTCGCGAATTGCTGGACCACGGCATGCCCACCAAGCTCAACGCCGTGGTCATGGCGGGCAAGAATATTGCCGACATCCTGCCCATGGTGGAGCTTACCCGCGAGCATCCGGTGGGCGTTCGCTTTATCGAAGAGATGCCCTTCAACGGCGAGGGCAGCCACTACCCCGTGCTGGAGTGGAATCACCGGAAGATCCGGGCCTACATTCAGGAAGCCTATCCCGGCTTGGAAAAGCTGCCCGATCCGCCGCACAGCACCTCGGCCAACTACCGGGTGCCCGGCTACCGCGGTACGGTGGGCATCATCGCGGCCTACAGCCGCACGTTCTGCGGCAGCTGCAACCGCATCCGCCTCACGCCCCAGGGCCTGCTCAAGACCTGCCTGTACGACGACGGCGTGTTCAACGTGCGCGACCTCATGCGCCACGGCGCTTCGGACGAGCAGCTTCGCGACGCCTTTCTCTCCGCGCTGGGCAATCGCGCCAAAGACGGCTGGGAAGCCGAACAGAACCGGACCTTCGGCCTCCCCGTCACGGAGAGCATGAGTACGATCGGAGGGTAGTTGGTAGGTTGGCAGTTGGGAGTTTACAGTTGGCAGTTGGCAGTTTACAGTCTGTAGTCCGCTGAGCGGTGCTGGCCGAGGGCGAAAAGGCGT
>JAJDFU010000157.1 GCA_020528935.1 Saprospiraceae bacterium
CTATCTGCCACCAGCGGCAGCAGCTCCATCTGCTCCACTTCCACCCCGGGAAAGCCGAAGTCCAGCACCACCTGGCCGGTGATCCGGTAGATGCCCTTGCCGCGGAAGGGGGCCTGCCGGCGGCGGTCGGGGAAGTGGGTGGTGTCGAAGAAGTGGCCGTCCTCATCCAGCCAGGTGCCGAAGTGCATGAGCCGGCCGCGCGCGGTGCGCACGTCCTTGCGGCACACGTAGTAGCCCAGCAGCTGCACCCGCCGCCCGGCATGGGCCTTCAGCTCCCGCGCCCGTACGTACGTCTTGCCCCGGCAGGCCTGCCGGTCCTTCAGCAGCTCGAAGGGCGAGCAGAGCGGGAAGCCCAGCAGCTCGATCTCGTCGAAGGCCTGGTCGTACGGGTCCTCCTGCAGTGCCGGCAGCCGGTTGTCATCGGCGGATTGCGCACCGAAGACCAAGGACTGCTGCCTGCCGGCGGCCGACTGCCGGCCAAACAGCTCCCTCCCCACCGCACTCTTCTCCCACATGAGCTCGTACTTGCGCTTGCCGGTGAAGCGGAAGGCGCCGATGCGGATGAGGATCTCGAGCTGCTCGCCGGTGCAGGCCACGCGGCTGAGGAAGTCGGCCAGGCTGCGGTAGGGGCCGCCCTGGGCGCGCTGCTGCACGATGCGATGAGCCAGGCTGCGCTCCAGCCCGTGCAGGTGCACGAAGCCCAGGAAGATGTCCGCGCCCTCGAGCCGGGTGAGGTAGCGGCTGTGGTTGACGCAGGGGGCGTGAACGGCCGCCCCGGCCATGCGCGCCTCGTGCACGTAGTACTCCGTGCGGTAGAAGCCGCCGAAGTTGTTGATCACCGCCACCATGAACTCCAGCGGGTAGTAGGCCTTGAGGTAGAGGCTCTGGAAACTCTCCACGGCGAAGCTGGCCGAGTGGGCCTTGCAGAAGGAATAGCCGGAGAAGCTCTCCACCTGCCGCCATACCTCGCGGATGAGCTCCTCCGGGTAGCCGCGGGCGCGGCAGTTGTCGAAGTACTTCTGGCGCAGGCGCTCGAAGGTGTCGCTGCGGCGCTTCTTGCCGCTCATGATGCGGCGCAGCACGTCGCTCTCGTCCAGGTCCAGGCCGGCGAAGTGGTGCACGATCTTCATCACGTCCTCCTGGTACACCATCACGCCGAAGGTCTCGCCCAGCTGCTCGCGAAATACGGGATGCAGATATTCGAAGCCGTTGGGCTGGTGAAAGCGCTTGATGTACTCCCGCATCATGCCCGATCTGGCCACCCCCGGCCGGATGATGGAGCTGGCAGCCACCAGGTGGCGATAGTTGTCGCAGCCCAGCTTGCTCAGCAGGCCCCGCATGGCCGGGCTCTCGATGTAGAAGCAGCCCATGCAGCGACCGGAGCGCAACTGCGCGCGCACGGCGGGGTCCTCCTTGATGCGGTCCACCTCGTGGATGTCTACGGCCCGGCCCTGGTTTTGCTTCACCAGCTCCACGGCATCCTTGATGTGGCCCAGGCCGCGCTGGCTGAGTACGTCGAATTTGTGGAAGCCCAGCTCTTCGGCATGGTGCATGTCGAAGTGGGCGATGGGGAAGCCCTTGGGCATGAGCTGCAGGGCCGTGTGGTAGGCCAGCGGCTCCTCGCTGATGACGATGCCCCCGGCGTGGATGGAGAGGTGGTTGGGCAGGCCCTCCAACAGCTTGCCGTACTTGAAGATGTGCCCGGCCAGCTCGTGCTGCTCATCGCGGGCCTCGGGCCGGTCCGCGATCTTGTCGATCTCCGCCTTGGGCAGGCCGAACACCTTGCCCAGCTCGCGGATGACGGCCCGCCCCCGGAAGGTGCTGTAGGTGGCCAACAGGGCCGTGTGCTCGCGGCCGTAGCGCTTGAAGATGTAGTCGGTCACCTCGTCGCGCTCGTCCCAGGAGAAGTCGATATCGAAATCGGGGGGCGAGGCGCGGTACGGGTTGATAAAGCGCTCGAAGTAGAGGTCCAGCTCCAGGGGGTCCACATCGGTGATGCGCAGGCAGTAGGCCACGATGGAGTTGGCGCCGCTGCCGCGGCCCACGTGGTGGTAGCCGGCACTGGCGGCGTAGCGCACTACGTCCCAGGCGATGAGGCAGTAGGTGGTGAAATCCTGCTTGCGGATGAGGTTGAGCTCGCTCTGCAGGCGCTCCCAGGCACGGGGGTTCTCGCGGCCGTAGCGCTGCTGGCAGCCGTCGCGGGCCAGCTTTTCCAGCAGGGCGAAGTCGCCTTCCTTACTGCCGGTGAAGGTCTGGCGGTTGTGCCGCAGGCTGCGCTCCATCTCGATGGAGCAGGCATCCAGCAGGCGGCGGGTATTCTCGCTCAGCCAGGGGTATGGCTCGTAGTAGGCTTCCGGGGCCCGGGGCGGCAGCAGGCGCTCGTTGGCTTTGGGGACCTGCCCCCCCGGGGGAGGGCGAAGCCAGAACGGCAGGCCGGCGAGATCCGGCT
>JAJDFU010000283.1 GCA_020528935.1 Saprospiraceae bacterium
TCGATGTGGGCTCGGTGTCTGCTGCTCCAGTCGTGTCTCGTGCGGCCCGCGCGTGTCGGTGGATGTGCGTGTCCGGCGTGCGACGGAACTCTCCTTTGTCAGGGTTCCGAGTTGCTGGCTCCGGCATTCTGGCTCGGCCTTGCCTTCCTTGACGGGCGTGGCCCGGAACAGGCTGCTGTGGGCCGAGCCGTAGTTTCGCTCGAGAAAGGCATCGCCCAGAGGCTCCACGTTCACGAACAGGCCGATAAAGGTCCCGTTGATGTACACCCGGGCGTAATTGGCCAGCGGAGCCGGCATGTAGGTCCTTGCGATCTCGTATCCCAGCACTTCGCGCACCATGCTGGGATCGCGCAGGGCACTGGACAGATGCAGCCGGCGATAGCCTTCGTAGGCGGCATCTGCCTCGCTGAAGTCGAGGTGAATATCCATGCTGCTGCGCGCCTGGCCGGGGCTGTGAGAACGGCCGTCGCGAAAACGCAGCCCGGCCCCGGAAAAAGAGCGCCCATTGATGCGCACCGTGGCAGCAGCGTGCAGGTCATCGCCGTTAAACCGCAGGGAGTCAAGGATGTACTGCCAGTTGCTTTCCGAAAAGCTTATGCGTACTTCCTGGATCTTATCGGTTTGGAAGAGGGAGGGGCCGGATTGTGCGTGAGCGCCGGCGCAAAAACTGAGCACAACGAGAAACGTAGGTAAAAAGCCGCGCATAGGTCGAGGAATGTAGATAGGGTGAATGATCGCTGCAATAATAAGAAAATGTACCCACTAAACTATTGTCGCCTTAGGGAGCGGCAGGCGAAGGCGCGGCGCGGTGGGCCCCGCTGGGGCACCTACAACAGGGCGCGCAGGTGCAGCGCGATATTGAGCCCGAAAATGGCCATCATGGCCAGCGCCAGTATGCGCATCCAGCCGCGGTTGCGCTGCCTGAACCGCTCGGCTGCCGCCGCCTTCTCCGCCCGTGCAGCCGGCAAGTTGATCTTCCCGAGGGCATAGAGGTAGAGGTACAGGCCCAGCGCAAAGAAAACCACCTCAAAAAGCAGGCCGATCCATTCTGCCATAATGTGCTCAGTTCGTTTCCTCAAAGTTACCGGTCTTGTGGTTCTTTTTCACCTGATCCCATTGGAAATACCGGCCGTTCATGGCGAGGTACACGCCGGGGGGCAGAACCTGGGCAAAGGCCAGCCCGGCGCCCATATTGAAAAATCCGTCGGAGGAGTTGCCGAATGCGTAGGGGATCATCGCCCCGGTAAGGACGATCGTCTTGGCGCCCAGGTTCTGCTCGGCCAGATAGTGGGCCGTTTCCACCATGCGATCGGTGCCGTGGGTAATGAGGATGCGATCGAAGGGCGTGCGCCGGCAGTTGTGTGCAATGATGGCCCAATCCGCTTCGGTCATCTCCAGGCTGTCTACCATCATGAGGGTCTTGAAGTCGATATCCAGGGTGCAGCGGCCCCGTTCCAGCATATCCGGAAGATGCGTGTCCTTGAAGTAGAGCTTGCCGGTGATGTAATTGTACTCCTTGTCGAAGGTGCCGCCGGTGATGAATACCTGGATCATAGCGCGTGGTTTTTGACGCCGCAAGTTTAGCACAAAAATTTCGCCAAACGGCAAACCGCCTCCCGGGCAGCAGCCGGGAGGCGGTCTGGATATAGGATAGCCGGCATGGGCTTATTCGATGGCGAAGGTCTCATCGGGCAGGCCGGCATTGACCTTCACCTCTTCCACCTTCAGTTCGATGGGGAAAGGTGCTGCCCCGGACGTTTTCAGGAGGTGCGGCACCATAATACCTTCTACCTCTTTGTAATCGCCGTAGTCGTTGGTGATGACCTTGCCTGCTTGTTCGACGACGGTACGGAGCTTGAGGCTGGACCGGGCGTCGTAAAATTCGGTGGTCTTGTTGCCGTCTTTGTCGGTGAGCAGCAGTTTATAAGCTTTATTGCCGTCCACCTCTTCCACGCCCTTGAGCTCCATCTCATAGCGCTGCGGGTATTCCAGCTCGGTGAACATAATGGCCTGCTCGCGCACCTCTTCGGCCTCTTCCCCCTCGACCACCTTGGAATCTCCCATCTGGCTGATCTTGGCCTTGGTGCCGTCGTAGATGGTTTGCTGCATCGGATTGCCGTTCATGGTCATCGTCATGGCCATTTTACCGGGAGCCTTCTTCTTCATTTCCATGCGCATGCTCATGCCCTGCACCTCCGTGGACATGATGGTCGTCAGGTCCTCGACGGACTTGAGCTTGGCTTCGCCTCCGATCGCATTGATGTAGTCTTCCACCACTTTTTCGGCCGTAAGGTCGGCAGGCAGGTCCCCTTCGCTCTTCTCGATAGGTTTGCCGAAAGGCGAATAGAATGCCAGTTGCCCGTCGGCATCGAACGGCTTGAGTTTTTCAGCTACCTCGTCTTCGTTGCCTACAACCAGGCTCTGGCAATTGGCGGGGGTGAGGTAG
>JAJDFU010000596.1 GCA_020528935.1 Saprospiraceae bacterium
GCACCGGGGAGGAACGCGCGACCCTGCGCATTCTGGACCCAAAGACCCGGCGTCTGCTTTTTCAGGGCAAGGGCGAATCGTTTACCATTCGCCGCGAAGAGCGCATCTCCGCCGAGCAGGTGGACTGTGTCCTCTATTTTCAGCAGGGAGACTCCCTGTCACACCCCTCGGTCAATATCCGCTACGAGGTGCCCACCCGTACCCTGCGCCTCTCGCGCGGTAAGCGCGGCAGCGATCGCTATCCCTTTGCCAGTTCCTTCCACAAGGTGAATATCCATGCCGACAAGATCCTGGCTTTCTTTGATGCGGACTCCCTGGCCATCGGGCAGGATATCGTCAGCTTCAGCCGCAAGCAGGAGGTCGAATTCGAATCGCTCGACCTGTTCGACCCCTCCGAATACCACCGCATTCAAAACATCGCTACCGTGAATCCCATAGCTGTGCTCAAAAGCACAGCCGAGCTGGAGAACAGCCGCGTTCTGCCGGCCCAGTTGGTGGCCCAGAAGATCAATCCCCGCTATACGGTGGAGAATATCACCGGCTTGCTGTACGACCTGGTTTCCAAGGGATTTATCGCCTATGATCCGGAAGCCTCAACGGTGGAGGTGCGCGACAAGGTCTTCCTCTACGCCGATGCCGATCGCGGAAAAGTGGACTACGACCAGATCGACATCAAGTCGGTAGTGGACAGCGCCAATGCGTCGCTGAATTACAAAAACCAGGCCCTGCGCCTCAACGGGGTGAAAAATCTGGAATTCAGCCGGCCCCAGCGCGTGGCTGTCGTGCCGGACGAGCAGCGCCTCACCCTCAAGCAGGATCGCGACATGGAGTTTCACGGGTTGGTATATGCGGGCTATTCCACCTTTCGCGGGCGCTGGTTTCACTTTGACTACGATCCTTTCCACATCGTCATGGACTCCGTTCACTTCATGGACCTGTATGTGCCCACGGATCTTTCGGATCAGCCGGTATCCATCGGATCGCGCATCGAAGACCTCAGTGGCGTACTGCTCATTGACGCACCCAAGAACAAGTCGGGCCGCGACGACATCCCCATTTTCCCTTCGTTCCAGAGCAAGGGCGACTCTTACGTCTATTACGACCAGGGAGGGCAGGATAGCACCTACCTGCGCGATTCCTTTTACTTTGAGCTCAAGCCCTTCAGCTTCAACAGCCTGGACCGCTACGGCCCGGATGATATACGCTTTCCCGGCACCATGGCCTCCAGTGGTATTTTTCCCGAGTTCGAAGAAACCCTGGTGTTGCAGGAAGAGGATCTCTCGCTGGGCTTCGTTCGGGCCACACCGGAGGAGGGCTTCGACACCTTTGGCGGCAAAGGCCGGTATAAGGGCGAGGTGATCCTCAACAACAGCGGCCTGCAGGGCAAGGGCAATCTGAACTACCTCAATGCGTCCATCGACTCCGAGGACCTCCTGTTCAAACCCAAGGAAGTCACGGCCAGTGCCGATGCCTTCGACCTGGAAGAAGAGCGCACCAGCCAGCGCGAGACGCCCGAAGTGCACGGGGCCAGTGTGAGCATCGACTGGAAACCCTATAAGGACAGCATGTACGTGAGCTCCACCGAGGGAACGCCCTTTGAGGTGTACAAGGACCTGGAGGCCAATCTGGACGGCACCGTGGTGCTCAGCCCGGGCGGCCTCAGCGGCATCGGCACCCTGAGCTGGGAGCGGGCCGAGATGACCTCCGACCTGTTCTCCCTGGGCGCCGCATCGGCCCGGGCGGATACCACCACCATCGGCATCCGCGCCATCGGGGCGCCGGAAGAGTTCGCCCTCTATACCGAAGGCGTAAACGGCTATGTGGATTTTGAGAACAACGACGCTGCATTCGTAGCTAACGAAGGCGAATTGGAAACCACCCTGCCCTTCAATCAGTACAAGACCAGCATGAACGAATTCAGCTGGGATATGACCGAAGAGCTGATCGACTTCAAATCCGACAACACCCAGCGCGGCCAGTTTACCTCTATACACCCCGATCAGGATTCCCTGAATTTCGAGGCCGAAACGGCGGCCTACGACCTGAAGAACAACGGCTTGCTGCTGGGCGGCGTGCCCTTTATCCCGACCTGCGACGCCCTGGTGTATCCGGACAGCAACAAGGTGGAGATCCAGCCGGGCGGGGTGATCAAGACCCTGACCCATGCCCGCATCGTGGCCGACACCTCCAATCAGTATCACGTGATCAATCGCGCAACAGTGGACATCCTGGGCAGAAAGCACTACGAGGCCAGCGGCTTTTACGAGTACAACCTGCCCAATCGCGAACAGGAGATCGAGTTTGCCAGCGTGATCGGCGAGCGCATCGGCAAAGGGGCCTGGAGCGAAAAAGCTACCGAAACGCGCGCCCAGGGCGAGGTGACCGGGGCCGACTCGTTTTTCATCGACTTCAAGACCCGTTTTCAGGGCACCATTTCACTGCGGGCCAGCAGTAAAAATCTGACCTTCGACGGCTTCGCCCTGCTGGATGCCGATCGCCTGCCGGAGAAGCAGTGGTTTTACGTATCCAGCGAAGGGGATAAAAAAGACCTGGCCATTCGCTTCGACCAACCCAAAAACCTGGAGGGCGTACCCCTCTACACCGGCCTGTACGTGAGCCGCGAGACGGCCAAGCTGTATCCGCGGGTGCTCATGCCGTTGGGCTTCCGCAAGGATCGCGAGTTGTTCAAGGCCAGCGGCATCTTTAAATACAAACTGGCGGAGGACGCCTTCTACTTTGGTGATTCCAGCAAGGTGATCCACGACAGCCTGGTGGGCAACCGCTTGATCTACAAGAACAAACGCGGAGCCGTAGAAGCCGAAGGTCGCTTCAACCTGGGCGAAGGGCTCAAATACATTAGTGTGGATGCAGCCGGCACGGCTACTTCGGCATTTCCCAGCCCCCAGGATACGGTCTTCGGCCCCTTTGCCAACTATCCGTTTGAGGGGCGCTTTATGGCCGGGATCAGCATGATCGTGCCGGAGAAGCTGCTCAAGATCATGACCAACGACATACAAGCCTCCAGCTTTGACGCCCAGAATGTGTCCTATCTGACCGACATCAACTTCTACAAGAAAGCGGCTTACGAACTCTTTCCGGTAGGGGAGGAAAAAGCCGTGAAAGAGGCTGTGGACGGACTCACCTCCGGCTTTCTGGACCTGCCCCCAAAGTTCAATCCCTATACCTTTTTGTTCAGTGAGTTGCCGATGGTGTGGAGTACGGACCTGCAGTCGCTGGTATCCTCGGAAAAGGAACTGGGGCTGGCCAGCATAGGCGGTGTGGGGATCAATAAGCAACTCGAGTGCTACGTCGAGTTTAAAATGCCCAGCAATATGGACGACCGGTTGTACATCTATATCAAGGCACCGATGGGCAGTTACTACTTCTTCGGTTTCAAGCAGGGCATTCTCAACATTACGTCCAACAACACCACCTTCATGGACGAGCTCTTTTCGCTGAAAAAGAAAGAGACCTTCATCAAAATGGACGACGGAGAGATGTACGAGATCACGGCGGTAGAGCCCCGTACGGCCCGGATCTTCGTCAACCGGATCAACGCGGCCCTGGAGGGTGGGTTCGATTGAGCCGACGGGCAGCTGGGTGCGCACCGGTGCAAGGACGGGTAATTGGATGATTGGGGGGCGCTTTCCCTCCTTATGCGGTTTTAACCCGGATTATTCACGGGTTCCCGGGAATACGGCCGGTCAGTGGCTGATAATAGGCGCATTTTCAACCACTGATGCCAGGGTCTTCGACTCTGACCCTTGCCAAACGCTGTGTACCTCAACGTGGGTGGGATCGTTGCCCTAAGAATGGGCCTGACCGTCCGTAATAGTTTGATTTTCAGATCTTTGCAATTGTATAGCCCAAAGGCGGAGCATGCGGTGGATTTTCCGGGTTGCGAATCATTCGCCCGCCATGCCTTCAGCAGGAAATCCGGACGGTCAGGAATGCCAACCGAAAGCGGTCATTTGATTCGTGAAATCGTATATCCTGCCTGCCATGCCTCCGGCAGGTGAACGGCAAGCGGAAATGACCTATCCTTTAGCGCCATGAAAACCGATCATGCGCGCTTGTACCCCGATCTAAAAGATTTGGGCGCGCCCAAACTTTTCACGCGTGTATCTACTCGACTGGAGGGGTTGGGGACTCCCGAACCCCATGGTTGCCGGTATACGACCTTTTTTAGACGGAAAAAATGGGCGGGCGGGTGCCCATTCGGCCTCCGGTGGGAGACTGCCGCCTGTCCCCGCCCGTGGTTTGGAGCATTTCGGGGCTGCCAGGGGGGATCTCAAAATGAACCTTTACCTTCCGATTTCTTTTCATTCACATGGAGGTTATCAACCGGATTGGCCGTTTCCTGGATCGCGCGTTCTCGCCCAAGTTCAAACGGCGCTTTGAGCGGCTGATCATCTACATGGCCCTGGTGGGTTTTATCCTTCATCTGGGCCTCATCTTCTGGGTGCGCTGGCAGGGCATTCCCCTGGAGGAGCGCCCGGAGCTCCTGCGCAGTCCGATCGACGCGCTGTACACTCCCTTTTCCTTTATTCTCATCCAGGAGGTGTTCTTGCTGGTGTATTACCTCCCGCAGTCCTTTACTACTTCCATCGCCAAGCAGTACGAGATCATTTCGCTCATCATCATTCGGCGCATCTTCAAGGATGTGTCCAAACTGGACCTCAAGGAGTGGACCTGGAGTGACCCCCTCAGCCAGCAGCTCCTGGTGGATATGCTGGGCGCACTGGTACTCTTTTTTCTGGTGTTTTTGTTCTACAAGCTCTACCGGCGCCGACCGGCTGTGAGCGATCCGCAGCGCACGCGCACCTTCATCAATTTCAAAAAAGGCATTTCCTTACTGCTCATTCCCATCATGGTAGGCCTGGTCGTTTACAGCTTTGTCAACTGGGCGATGAGTTCGGCCACCTTCAGTGCGGGCTTTTTGCGGGAGATCAAGGACATCAACAACATTTTTTACAACGAATTCTTTACCCTGCTGGTGCTGGTGGATGTGTTCATCCTCATTCTGTCCCTTCGCTATACCGACAACTACGCCCAGCTCATGCGCAACTCCGGCTTCGTGATCTCCACGGTGCTCATTCGTTTCTCCTTCATTGCAGGCCCCCTGGTCAACACGGCCCTGGTCATCTCCGGGGTGGGCTTCGGCGTGCTCATCATGTGGATCTACAATCAGTACGACGGCATCAATCCCGAACAGGTAACCGAGGAGGTATAGGCGGCCAAATTCAGGGCTTCGGCCGTTTCCGGCTTACTCGCCTGGCCCGGGTCAGGCAAAATCCATATCACCATAACTCGAGGCCCAGTTCCCGCTTCACCTCGCCGGGCAGGCGATTTACGCGGCGGCGTTGCCGGTCCAGGTGGAGCAGCGGCAGAATGAAGAGCAATTTGAGGCCGAAATAGATTTGGGGAGAAACATCGTTGCCCGAAAGGAGCAGGTTGATCCATATGTGGTAAGGCGATTCCAGGAATTCGGGGAAAAGGCGGTCGGGCAGGCCGAGAAATCTCCATTCAGCTCCCAGGAGGATCAACCAGCTCAGAGCGACGAGGTAAATGTTGGACCGGGCGCGCCAGTTGATTTGAGAGGCGGCGATGCCGAAAAGGCCGCCGGTGAGCATGCTGAGCAGGCCATGCCACAGGCTGGATGCGCCAAGCAATAATGCCGACAAGCTGAACAGCACGCCGATCCCGGCCACCAGCCAGCCGGCGAGTTCCAGGTTGTCCATGGCTTCGCGGAAGTCTTCCAGGGCGTAGCGGCCGAGACTCAGCCGGCGCCGCCGGACCTGTTCGTGCTGCGATAGATTGGATGGACGTTCGGGACGCAGATGGGCAAAAGAGATAGGTAGGTCAATGCGTTCCCTCAGCCCGGTGGATAGAACTAGGGGGTAGCGGCGCGAATCCGGCGCGCCAATCTTCGGGCGTAAACAGAAAAGGGGGTTGGCGGGCGCCCCAGGATCTGCTCCGTCACCGGCGAAAGAGCAGGGGTAG
This sequence comes from Saprospiraceae bacterium, assembly GCA_020528935.1. Taxonomy (GTDB): domain Bacteria; phylum Bacteroidota; class Bacteroidia; order Chitinophagales; family Saprospiraceae; genus JAJDFU01. Next base: position 6,004 of record JAJDFU010000596.1, read on the forward strand.
GAGTGAAGCGCGGCAGCCAGTGCAGCAGGGTCATCACCAGGGCCTGGCCGGGGGGCATACCCCGGCGCCGCTGGCGGAGGTAATACGGCAGCGGCCCCACGGGGCGGTAAGTCACCGGCTCGCCCAGGGCCTCGCTCAGCTGCCGGGCCATCTCCCCGAAGTTTAGCCGCTCTGCGCCGGTGAGCTCGTAGGCCTGGCCTATGTGCGCATCCGGATAGAGCAGGATGCGTGCGGCCAGGGCGGCAATGTCTTCCACATCTATGGGCAGGAAGCGCGCCCGACCGGCGGGCAGGACGATCTCGCGCCGCTCTGCCAGGTCCGGCCAGAGGGCCTGTTCGAAGTTTTGCATGAAGTAGGAGGGCTGCAGTATGCAGTGGCTCAGCCCCGAATCCCGCAGGAGCCGCTCAATGCCGGCGTGGGGGATGAACCGCCGCTTGTCGGCGCCCTGCACCGAAAGAAAGAGGATGAATTTCAGGCGGTTGTCCTGGGCGCGGTGAATGAGCGGCTCAAAATAACGTGCCACATCAGCCAGTTGCGGGGGGCGCAAGAGGAAAACTGCGTCCATCTGCCCCAGATAGGAGGTGTAGGTATCCGGCTCGGCAAAGTCGAAGGGCACAACTTCCACAGACGGAGGGAGGTCTGCCGGTTCCCTTCCGGCGGGGCGCCGTCCGGCATAGCACTTCACCGGATGCATACTCAGATGGCGGAGCAGGCGGCTGCCCACCAGTCCGGTGGCGCCGGTGATCAGGATCTTTTTGGGGCGGAGCATGAGCTCAGCACCGTGATTTTCCCCTAAATACGGAATTCCCGGCTCATTCCCGCACGGCGAAGGATTGCATCACCCGGTCCACCTGTTCCAGATAGGCCGCAAACCGACTTTCCTGGGCGGTAAAGGTAAGCACGTAGGCCTTCCGGCCAAACACGCGGTAGTGCTGCTTCCACTTCAAGCGGAAGATGCCCTGCCGGCCGGTGAAGATGAGCTGATGATAGGGGCCCCGCTCGTCTTGCAGGCGGGTGGAATCGAGAATGACCAGGTCGTCCATGAACTGGCGCCCTTTTTCCACGGAGTAGGCAATGTATGCATCCAGGTCCATTCGGGCGGCAGCGAGATCCTCGATCAGCAGGTTGATGTTTTCCCGGAAGGAATCCTGGGGCGATTCCCGGGGAGCGAAGAGAAAGAAAGCCGTGCCCAGGGCGCCGCTCTCATTCGGCTCCCAGCCCGGCGGGTACAGCAAGGTGTAGCTACTGTCCTGCAGGCTGGGCCAGATCACTGCGGTGGGTTCGGCCCCCTTGGCCTGCATCAGATGGACCTGGGCAGTGGCCGGCAGGGTACACACAACAAACAGGAAAAGAAGCAGGGGTTTCATGATCGACCGGTTGGGATGTGAAGGAGTTGTTAACGACTGGGCAGGATAGCCCGATCTGTGCTATTTTGAGCCTATAACGACCGGAACAAATCGCACATTGCGGAAATCAATATGGTTTGCGGAAGATATAAGCAGTCCGGTATCCTCCTCGGTACCATCCTGCTTCTCCTTTCCGGCTGCCGATCCGGCCGCCAGGCCGGAGTAGGTGGCGAGCGCTTTTTTCTGCCTTCTCGTGCCGCCCTGGTGCACAAGTACTACCTCCATTACCGCTCTGCAGACGGCCAGCAAAACTGGACCGATATTCGATATTTCCGGTATAGGATAATGCCCTCCGGCCAGCTCGAGCAGATCACTTATGGACCGGGCCTGGAAGAAAACGGTCGCATTCGATTTGCGGTAGAAGCAGATGGCCTTCGCCTGCTGGAGCAGGTGGTGCGTTGGCAAGGCGAATTGCTGCGGGTGGAGGTCCGCGAACCGCAGTATCTGAGCTGGCAGGCTGATTCGGCTGTGCTAAGCACCTTCACCAGCTATCCCGGCGGTATCACCGAGAGCGCAGAGCGCGTGCAGCTTCAGGTGAGGGACAGCCTGGTGCGAGACCGCCCGGCCAGGGTGTTTTCATTCTTCGACCAACGAAAGTATCGATATGCCGATGGCACCGAGCGCCTGGCTCTGAGCCGGACGCAGGAGGTCTATGTCCGGGATATGGGCTTGTTCAGCACGGCATTCAAAAGCGAGCGCGGTACAGTACAGCTCGAACTGGTCGAGCAGATGAAGATGGAAGACTGGAATGCGCTGGTGGCCGATGTTCCCTCCCGGGTCGCCTACATCGATCCCGAGGAGCGGTTGGATGTGGTCTCGACCTTCCAGCCCTGCGAGGATCCCGATCGCATCGCGGATTATTACAACGGCGATCCGGATGCGGGCCTGGTGGGAGGTAAGCGAGCATTTCAGGCACTTTTCGGGGAAAGACTGGATGAAGGCCTGCTGCAGGGCCAGTCCGGCTACCTGACCTTTCGTTTTGTGATCAACTGCCGGGGCGAGGCCGGCTGGTTCATCACCGAATCGGCTGATCTGGATTTCCGCTCCAAGCATTTTCCGGAACCGCTGGTACGGCACATCCTGAGCATTTTGCAAGGGGCCGGCCCCTGGCGGGCTACCGTGGTTAATGGCCAAAAGCGGGATGCCTACGCCTATGTAACACTAAAGCTGAAGAATGGTAAACTGGTGGAAATACTGCCTTAGTGCCTGCTTGTTGGGCCTGCTTGCAAGCGGCTGCCTGCGGCAAAAACCCGATCTGTATCGAAGGTCGTTCAGCCCGGAGGAGCAGCGGGATCTCGCTCGGCGGCTGGAGCAAAGCGTGCACTACAATTACTACCAGGGCTCGCCGGCCGAGCAGATGATCCTGCGCGAGGCCCTGCGCTATGATTCCTCCTTTGCCGATATCCATCGCGAGCTGGGCGTGCCCTACCTCAAGCGGGGTATCGCTCCCGGCTTCTGGAAATACTACGCCCGGGCGGCCGACCTGGACCCCTTGCGCTGGACCGGCTGGCGGGGCTACCTCTTCCTCTATTTTTACCGGGACTACGAGCGGGCCCTGGCCGATTTCAACGCCCTGGACACCCTCAGCCCGGATATTGTGGACTATCCTCAGTCGCAGAGCGTGGATTTCATGCGTGGCATCTGCTACTTGCAACTGGACCAATACGAAGACGCCATCCGCTTTTTCCGCAAGCACATCGCCCATGAAAGCGAGCTCAGCGGAGGAGCGAAGTACATCGAGCCCCAGACCTTCCTCTTCCTCGGGCTGGCCCATCTGGGGCAGCGAGATACCCTGCAGGCCGTGCAGGTCTTCGAACGGGGGCACGAACTGAGCCCCGAGAATGCCGACCTGCTCTACTGGCTCGCCCGCATGGACCTGGCCGCCGGTCGCCGGGAGCAGGCCCGGAGGCGGCTGGAACAGGCCAAACGCCAGCTTGGCGAAGGCTATGTCAACCGCCGGGCGTATGTCGAGGAGTTTTACCAGACCTACGAGGCGGACCTGGAAGCGCTGGGGGATGTGTTAGCGGGGAAAACTCACTGAATTTTCCGCCCAAAGGACCGACAAATTACAAGATGTTGAAAATCAAATAATTAAGAATGAGCCAGTCTCGTTCTTATACGGGTTCCAGGACAAAATATGCTTTGGAGAAAGGTCATTCTATCCTGAAAACCGCATGAGCTTCTTGCTGAATTGAGATGAAGGTTGGGTATTTGCTCATTGGATATGGTAGAACTCAAATGAACGCATACTCCAAATAGTACGACTCTGGTCGTTTTGATTTCAAGAGCCCTTCATATTCTTCCGTAAGTCCACTGAGTACGGGTATATTCACATTGGTAAAATGGAGATACTTTTTCATCAGCCGATTTCTCTTATCCCCGTTCGGAATGCCTGTTAAAACCAAATTGTATTCCCGGTATTTTTTTCGTACATAGAAGAGTAGTTGGTCGAATGCGGCTTCCTGTCCGGGGAGTGCAAGGGGAAGCAAGGAGTACAAGTTGTGCAAACTTCCTCCTGCTTTAGGAAAGGGAGCCAGTTTTCCCAGTGCCAAGAGTGTGTTTACTGGTCTTAGTAGCCATTGCTCTGTCTTTCCATATTGAATTACCACCGAACGTTTTGCTGCGGAAACATCCCATGTCCCGAGAGATGCTGCTATTCGGCCCGATTTATCTCGAGCCAGATAAATTTCAATTGCAGAAGATGTTTTTAAACTTCGCAGCAAGTCGGTTGGGATGACCGGATAAAACGCTTTGTCTTCCATATTTTCTTCGAAAAAGGCCAGGAATTCATCCCATTGATCGTCTTCTAATGCGTGTATTTCATACCCAGAACTGAAAAAGATACTGGGCAGTAAAGGATACACGATGCCCTGAACCAGAAACCGATCCAACATCGTTATTTCCGCATAGAACTGCTTTATGTACTGTTGAATTTTCTTGTTCTGCGCATTTACCAGAGTATATCCCCATTTGGCACCGTTGCGGACTCCGTATGCTTTTGCTTCCTCAATGAGCGCATTGATCACTCCTTTGCGTCGCCATTCTTTTCGGATTCCACCCAATGGCAAATGCATGCCTGTGCTTTGTTCACCAAAAAGGAAAAAGGAAGGCAGACATACTTCTAAAAAACCGAGGATTTCCTCATTTGCTGAAGCGACGAAGATCTGAAACGGATCACCAAGCATTTTATCAAAAGCGGTAAAATCAGGCGACCGGTCAATACCCAGTCTTACTCTTGCCGGGATGCCCAGGTTTTTAGCAATAGCCAGAATTCTTGGATTATCGACCTCTGGTTGATATGTGCGAATTTCGAAGGTGGCCATAATGCTCTTTCATTCAAATGTTTACACTTTGCCTTTACCGGTAAGCCTTTGCCTTAGTTTGCGTATAAACCACCAGGTAGAACGAAGTAAGGACCGGACATCGACCTGGCCGACCTGGATAAATTCGTCGCCTTTTTTGTAGTTTAAAATAGTTTGACACCAAGCGTTACAGGCATCGATCCGTTATTTCGCGGTGTCGGCAAAACTAAACATCAGGCTGTGCGATGCACCTAACGAGCTTTCCCTGATCACAAAAAACTTTTCATCAAAGTAGGCTTTTTTGTAAATGCCTATCTCGTGACCATGGTCGTAAAAAAAACACCGGGCTATAGCCAGGTGAATCGGAGTGAATACCTCGTTCCTTTCTGGTAAATAATGTGGATACACGCTGGTAAAACTATCGGCTACAGAGCCGAAGATCACTGGCTCCATAGTAGTGCTGGTGATCCAAAAAGCCCGTAGAAAGCGGCGAAGTAAAATTTTGAGGAGTGGTTGGTGATAGAGCCAGTAAGCAAGCTTTTTCCCCTGATACTTTGGAGCAACCATCACCAAACCCAAATGGATAACAGGTAGCGGCTTTTTTCTTTCTTTCAGATTCATGGTAAGGTAAACCATTGCTGAAAACGCAACGGCCTTGTTTTCCTTTCGGTCAAAAATCACGGTGACCAAGCGGTTTCTGTAACTCGACCTATCCTTGAGGAAAACCCCATAATCCGGTATGTCACCAACCGTTTGCAGGGCAAGTTGACAAAGCTGCTCCCGTAAATCATTCAGCTGGTCATCTGCCATCCAACTGCCCGGCCGATCATATATTTTTATATATAGGTCTTTTGTTGTTTTTTTCATGAAGTAATTATTACTTACCGTGTTTCTTTTTGAGCGGATTAGGAAATATAGTTCAGGTATGATTTATAATAGCGGAATATCCAGTCTGAGGGAAGGTTTAGAATCAGGCCAGAGGCAATCAAAAGGTTGTAGTACAAATTTTCCAATGGAGCTCCTTTCCAGATCGATGCTGTGCCTTTCCTTGCCGTTCTTGCGGTATGCCAATCGATATTAAATGATATGGCTTGTTCCAAACTGATCACTTCGTGCAGCGTGCCGGAGGGAATGAACAGAACATCACCGGGCTCTACCACTACTGTTTGAGGAGTGGCTTCCGAGAAAAGGGGGAAACGGTCAAAGTCGGGATCCTCGGCATTTACAGCTGACCAGCGCCAGCTGCGCATATAGCAATACTTTTTCTGGTGAGCCGGGATAAGAATAAATTTTTTCCTGCCTTTGATCTGAAAGAATAGGTTGTGCGTGTAAAGCGTATCAAAGTGCAATGGCGTTTTACTACCCTTTCCACTTAGAAAAAACTGAGCGAACCTTCTGATGTGAAGGTGATACCAACGGGGGAAAAGATCGTATGGAAAGGGAGTGGTATCTTTCTCTATTTCAGGTAAAATATGAAATAGGGGTACGTCATGCATATACGGGAAGGTTCCGGGCTTTGCCTTGCCTCGGTCCAGGTCTTCTTCGTAGGTCTTTAGCATGTTAAGATATTCTCTGAAAGTTGTTGAAGAGCGATTTCCCTCAGAAACATCTCCCATCTTGATATTAACTCGGGTATCGCCCCCGACCTCAGAAAAGTATTCGGCATTCCATTTTGTGAGGGCAGGCCATTCGGCTATGCGTCCCTTCAGTAGAACGGGAATGCCTGGCTCCACGTAGGTGTTGAAGAACTCTGCCCCATCGAGAAAGTCCTTTTCAGCAATAGAAGGAAATAATTTTGCTGCCATGATTTCTTCTTTAGGAGTTAGGGGATAATTGCAGTACGGTTCAGTCACTTGCGGGGAAAGGAATTGAAAATACGATCCCACAGGGTGGTAGTGACGCCAAATCGTTTATTGGGCACTTCTGTATGATGGAGAATGTGGTGCTCCCAGAGCGGGGCAAGCCACTTCATTGGCGGCGGGTAATGATGCACGGCAAAATGAATGATTGTGTACAGGCAATAGCCCAGTATGAAACCGGAGGAAAAGAGAAAAGCACTTTCTTTCATGAACAAATAGAAAAGACCCGTTAGAATCAGTAAGAAAGAATAGCCCTGAAGAATTGGAAGGAAACCGATGCCCGATTCAGTGGGTCGTTTGTGATGTAGCCCATGGGTAAACAGGAAATAGGGAATAAGCCTGATGTTCTTCTTTCTACCTGTAAGGTGATACAAGTATCGGTGGAACATGTATTCGGCAAAGGTCCAGAAAATAAATCCTCCGGCCCAGGCCGTGCATTGAGCAATTAGACTTTCTGGGTATCCAAAAAAGAAGCAGAAAAAGGCAATCCCCAAGGCCGGAATCAGATACAGTGATAGCGCTCGCATAGTAAACTTGCTGCGAGCGAAGGTTGAAAAACGCCTAGAATTTGTATTCATTACTTGTATTTTCGGACAGTGAAATATTTAAGAGGCAACCGGATACGCCTTCACAGGGAGAAATTTCCCAAATGGAAACAGATAGCCCCGTCTTCTTCTTTTCCGAGTTATTATGACATAGGTACATCCTCTACTTGCCGGTTTTGGGACAGGTTGGCCTGCCAATCCTGAAAGGTCTTTCTCAAAATTTCAACCGACAGATCGATCAATTCTTTCGAAAGGTTTAACGGCGGCAACAATTTTATTGTATTGTGCTGGACACCAGCCTGTTCCGTTATCAACCCATGGTTGAAAAGGAGCCGAATTAATGCTTTTGCAGCTTCGGCATTTGACCGATCCCCATCCCCAATTTCGATACCGATGAGATAGCCGCTAACCCTTATTTCTTTGACAAAGGGGAAATGGGAGAGGGACTTTTTGAGCTGCTCTTCAAAGTACGCACTGTTTTGGAGGACCTTTCCAAGTAGGTGTTCTGTTTCTATTAAATCCAGGAACTTTGCCCCCGAGGCTAAGGCTGGCACAAAACCCCGGAAAGTACCAATGTGGGAGCCAGTTGGCCAACCATCGAGTGCTTTGGAAAATATGATCCCTCCCAAAGGTGCTCCTATGCCGCTTGCAGCTTTGGAAAACGCAATGATATCAGGTTGTATTCCAAACTGCTCCATGGCGAATAAATACCCACAGCGGCCAAAGCCTGTTTGCACCTCATCTGCGATTAATAAGATATTCGATCTTTTCAAGATGGCGCTTAAAGAGGACAAAAAAACTTTTGGTAATGCTCTTACCCCACCTTCTCCCTGTATGGGTTCCAGGATTACGGCTGCATAACTCGTCTCGCAGGAAGCTAGAAGGGCTTCCAATCTGTCTAGCGCTTTATGTTCTGAACCCGGATGTGGAAATGGTAATTTTGGATACAGCGTTTCGCATTCTTGCCCGTAGTGTTCGCGGGGCACCAGGTCGCTTACAAGAGCCGATAACCAGGTCATACCGTGATAGGATCCTTTTATGGATATGATTCCCGGTGCCTTCGTGTACCACTGGGCCAGTTTGATGGCGGCTTCCACAGCATTGGTGCCCGTGGGGCCGGTTAAGTGGCACTTTGTATCCCAGTCCATTTTTTTCCGAAGAAGCACATGCATTTTTTCCAAAAACCGGACCCTTGCATTGGTAGGATAGTCTAGCGCGGTTATCAAGTCCACGCTCTGGCGGCGGAATTCCTGGCTAAGGGGCTGAAAATTATGGCCCAGGATCAGCGGGCCGGCCATAGCCGCTAAGTCCAGAAAAATGTTTCCGTCTACATCCAAAACCCAGGGCCCATGAGCCTTTTGGGGTACCAATGGGAGCAATTGGGGATAGGATACCCCGCTTGATTCCAATTGCTTCTGAAGCAAGAGTAGCTTTCCAGCATTTGATCCGGGCAAAGGGAGTTTCACGCAGGGTTTTGGGGAGGAGGAAACCCAAGCCGAGGAAATGGGCTCATTACTCGGTTGTTTTGCGTCAACTGACTTTTTCATCATTTGGTGTGATCCAGGTTGGCCAAGTACATTATGTTATACTATTTCAATGATAGAATGCCAGCCGAGAAAGGCCATTTTATCCTTGAAACCGGTACGATTACTTTTTATTTCTGAAATTATGAAATTATTATCATGTATTCATTAAATGAGCACCGGTAAATGTCCTGGAAACAATTCCTTCTTGTCGTTGCAGTGGTGCTGGAAGAACGAAGAAGTGGGGGCTATTAACGGGTTTTCAACCACTTCCCAAACCCCACTGCGTTTAAACAATTCAGACAGTTGGCTGCCGTCAGCCCCCCTTTCCTTGCCGACAGCACCCCATAGCGAATGTCGTGTATGCCTTCCTTCGAGTGGGCATCCGGGTTGATGGCGATGGATACGCCTTTTTCGGTGGCGTAGGGGATCCAGCTCCAGTCGAGGTCCAGGCGGTAGGGGTTGGCATTGAGCTCGATAGCCACCCGCTGCTCGGCGCAGGCGTCGATGACGGCCCGGTGGTCGATGGGGTAGCCCGGGCGCGACAGCAGCAGGCGCCCCGTCGGGTGGCCCAGGATGCGGGTGTAGGGGTTTTCGATGGCTTTCCGTAAACGTTGGGTGGCTTTGGGCTGGTCCATGCGCAGGTTGCTGTGTACCGAGGCGATGATGAAGTCGAAACCGGCCAGGATCTCTTCGGGGTAGTCCAGCGAGCCGTCGCTGAGGATGTCGCTCTCGATGCCTTTGAAAATGCGAAAGGGAGCCAGTTCTTCGTTGAGCCGGTCGATCTCGGCCCATTGCTCGCGGACGCGATCTGCCTTCTGGCCGTTGGCATAAAAGGCGGCCTTGGAGTGATCTGTGATGCCTAGGTACTCGTAGCCCTGCTC
>JAJDFU010000381.1 GCA_020528935.1 Saprospiraceae bacterium
TGTAGGCCAGGGGCTTCGACCCTGGCCATGGCAAAATGTGTTGTGCCCAAATGTGCGTGGGATAGTTGCCCTAACAATGGAACCGGCTCGTTCGCAATGGTTTGATTTTCAAAACCTTGCAATTATACAGTCTCAAGGCGGAAAATTCACCGAATTTTCCGGGTTAATTCGACTTCCAGAAGTAGGGCGAAAACAGCACCAGGATGGTGAAGATCTCCAGGCGGCCCAGCAGCATGAGGAAAGCCAGGAAGACCTTGGCGCTCCAGGGGAGCCAGGCGAAGTTGTCTACGGGGCCTACTTCTCCTATGCCGGGGCCCACATTGCCCAGGCTGGTGGCCGTGGCGCCGATAGCGGTGAGGAAGTCCAGCCCCATAAAGCTGAGTACCAGGGAGCCCAGCACGAACAGCAGCAGGTACAGCAGCAGAAAGATGATGATGTGGGTGAGGATGCGCGGGGCCACCACCTTGCCGTTGAGCTTGAGCGGCACGATGGCGCGGGGATGGATAAGGCGCTTGAATTCCAGGAAGGAGTTCTTTACGAACACCAGGTGGCGCACCAGCTTGATGCCGCCGCTGGTAGAGCCCGCATTGGCGCCGATAAACATCAGAATGAACAGGACCATGGTCAGGCCGGTGCCCCACTGGCTGTAGTCGGCTGAAACATAGCCCGTAGTGGTGATGATTGATACTACCTGGAAGAGGCTGGTGCGGAAGGCCAATTCCAGGTCGCCCCCGTACTGCCCCAGGATACCCCAGCCGATCAGCCCGCTGAGCCCCAGCACCAGCAGGATATAGGCCCGGAACTCGTCGCTTTGCCACACCCGTCGGAGCTTGCCCTGCAGGCCGTAGTAGATGACCGTGTAGTTGGTGCCGGCCAGGAACATGAAGAAGATGATGGGGTACTGGATGATCGCCTGGTCGTAGTGAGCGATGCTGGCGTTCTTGGTGCTGAAGCCGCCGGTGGCCATGGTGGTGAGGGCGTGGTTGACGGCATCGTAGGCGTTCATGCCGGCGGCCAGGAGCACCAGAATGAGGAGGCCGGTGAGGCCCAGGTAGATGAACCACAGCCGGCGGGCCGTCTCCCGGATGCGGGGATGGATCTTGTCCGAGGTGGGGCCGGGCGCTTCCGCTACGAACAGCTCGATGCCGCCGATGCCCAGCAGGGGGAAGATGGCTACCGTGAGCACGATGATGCCCATGCCGCCGATCCACTGCGTGAGGCTGCGCCAGTACAGGATGCCGCGGGGGGTAGACTCGATGTCGGTGAGTACGGTGGCGCCGGTGGTGGTCATGCCCGAAACGGTCTCGAAAAAGGCATCCGACCACAAGGGGATCACACCGCTGAAGAGGTAGGGCAGGGTGCCGAAGAGGACCATGGCCAGCCAGCCCAGGGCCACAATGAGGTAGCCTTCGCGCTTGCGGATGCCGTTGCCCTCCGGCAGCCTGACGATCCAAAACAGTGCGCCGACGCCGCAGGTGATCAGGCCCGAATAGAGGAGCGCCATGCCGTCACCGCTTTTAAAGACAAGCGATACCGGCAGGCCGGTGAGCATGAGGGTGCCGGTGAGCAGGAGCAGCACCCCAATGACCTGAGCGACGGGTTTGAAATGGATCATGAGCGGAGCAAAGGTACATTAACGGGAGGTTGGGCCTGGCCGGTTTTGCAAAGTGATAGTAGTCAGGGCCCAACATCCCGGTAGCGGGTATAGAAACGTCCGCATGTCTTACTACCATCTGCCTTCTACTTTCTACATCCGGAGGGTTCGGCATTCAGCGCCCAGCTCAACCCCCACCTCGCCTTACATCAGCGGAACAAACGCTCCACCTTGCCGATGGCTTCCGGCACGGCCAGCACGATCACTTTGTCGTCCAGTTGCAGCTGAAAGTCGTCGTCGGGGATGAGGCTCTCCTCGCCGCGCAGCACGGTGCCCACTACGGCCCCCTTGGGGATGTGGAGCTGTTCCAGGGGCTTTCTGGTGAGCTGGTTCTTCTTGGCCACCACGAATTCGATCACCTCGGCATCCACGCCGTGCAGGCTGGTGATGGCCTCCACCTGGCCCTTGCGCACAAACCGGAAGATGTTGTTGGCCGCGATCAGCTTTTTATTGATGAGGGTATCCACGCCGATGTTCTGAGAGATGTGCACGTACTCCTTGTTTTCCACCTGGGCGATGGTCTTGTACACGCCGTGGTTTTTGGCCGTCAGGCTGGTGATGATATTGGTTTCCGAGTTGGGGGTCAGAGCGATGAAGGCGTCCATGTTGTTGAGGCCTTCCTCCTCCAGCAGGCCGATGTTGCTGTAGTCGCCGTTGATCACCAGGGTGTTGTTGAGCTTTTCGGACAGCAGCTTGCAGCGGTCCTTCACGTGCTCGATGAGGGTGACGTTGAACTCCCGTTCCAGCAGCTTGGCCGTGGCGTAGCCCAGGCCGGTGCCGCCCAGGATCATCACGTTGCGGATCTTTACCTTCTTTTTGCCGATGCGGGATTCCAACTCGCTGATGTGCTCCTTGGGCGTGATGAAGTACACGTGGTCGTTGCGCCGCAGGATGGTGTCTTCGTTGGGCAGCAGCGTGCGATGCCCCCGCAGGATGGCCATGGGCCGAAAGTGCAGGCCGTTGTTGCCGTGCACCTCCCGCAGCTTGAGGTTGACGAAGGGCGAGTAGTCGTCTACGGTGATGCCCACCAGGCTGATCTTGCCGTTCTCGAATTCGAACACGTCGGTAAAGGAGCACTGCCGAAGCAGGCGTTGGATCTCCTGGGCGGCCAGCTCGCGGGGCGAGATGAGGTGGTCCACACCGAGCTCTTCGAAGGTCTGCCGCTGCCCCTCGGCCAGGTACTCCGGATTGCTCACCCGGGCGATGGCCTGATGGGCGCCCAGCTTTTTGGCCAGAATGGCCGTGATGAGGTTGGTGGGTTCTTCGGTAGTGACGGCCAGCACCAGCCTGGCCCGACCCACATCCGCCTGATGCAGCACGTCGATGGAGGCCGAGTCGCCATAGACAGTCAGCACATCCAGGTGGGAGTTGGCGTAGTCCAGGACATCCTGGTTGGTATCGATCAGGACGATGTCCTGGTTTTCGTGTACGAGCAGTTCGGCCAGGTGGAACCCCACGTCGCCGGCCCCTGCGATTACTATTTTCATGCTTGGTCAGTTGCAGTACAGCACAAAGGTAGCCCGTCTTTGGATGAAACGCTCGCGCTTTTGGGTTTCCCCACACCCGCGCTCCAGGTATTCAGACGGCGACCGCACCGCAAGGTAACGCTCCGGTTGCCGCACAGATGGCCCGCGAATCCGGGCGATTCTTAGTATTTTCCACCACAATCAATTCCGTAGCCCCATGAAGATATTGATGGTCTGCCTGGGCAACATCTGCCGCTCCCCCCTGGCGCAGGGCTTGCTGGAGCACAAGGTGCGCCGCCGGCAGCTCGACTGGGAAGTGGATTCGGCCGGTACCGGATCGTACCACATCGGCGAGCCGCCCGACCCCCGCTCCATTGCCATTGCCCGCGAGTACGGCCTGGACATCAGCGGCCAGCGGGCCCGCCAATTGCAGGCCGGGGACCTTCACCGCTTCGATCTGGTCTTTGCCATGGACCAGTCCAATTACCGCAACATTCTTCACCTACACCGGCCCGGTATGAGCCGGGCCGAGGTCGACCTCATCCTCAACCTCGTCTATCCCGGCGAAAACCGCGAGGTGCCCGATCCCTACTGGGATGACGACGGCTTCGAACAGGTGTATCAGCTCCTGCACGAAGCCACCGACCGGCTGCTGGAGGAAGCGATGGGCAAGGTGGACTAGCAGAGGGGAAAGTCCCCGGAATTACTTCGGCCTGCCGGCAAGATCCCTGCCGGCAAGCTTTCTGCTTCCGCTGAATTAAGCCTTATCTTTGGGGAAAACCGGAATTGGACCATGAACACGCGCACGCTTCTTCTTCTCCTGATCCTCAGCCCGCTGCTGGCCTGGAACCAAAGCCGGGCCGTACAGCTCACCTGCCGGGTGTCCGGCTGTTCGGGGCCGCTCAAGTTGTTTCGGTTCACCGGCCTACAGTTTGAGGAACTACAGAGCGCCCGGGTGGAAGGCGAGCATACCTACCGTTTCGAGCTGGAGCCTTCGGCTGAGCCCGACTTCTATTACGTGGGCCCCGCTTCGGATCAGGCAGCTCCCGTGCTGCTGGGGCCGGAGGCCGAGCTGGAGCTGGAAGGAAACTGCCGCAGCATGCGGAGGGCAACCGTAAAAGGATCGGCGCTGAACACCGGCTACCGGATCCTGCGCGATAAGATCAATCGGTTCAAAAGCGAATACAACCGCAATGCCCAGCTCCTGCGCGGAGCGCCGGAAGGCGAGCAACGGGAGGAGTTGCTCGCCCGCATCAAAGCCCTGGACGAGGCCCAGCTCGCCTATCTGGATTCCCTGGAAAAGGCAGATCCCTTCTTTGCCGGCATCATGTCGCTCAATACCTATCTGAGCTATGAGCACAACAAGGGCGGCCACGCCAACGGGCTGGTCTACTTTGCCAACGAGTTCTTCACGCATGCGGACTTCGATGCACCGGGCATGGCCCGGTCGCCCTGGCTGTTCGAATCCTTTCGCAACTACACCAAGACCCTGGCGGCCTACAAGTTTCCCGATGCCCAGATGCAGCGCGTGGTAGGGATCTTCCTGAACCGGGTACCCGATGAGGGGCTGGCACGCAGGCTGGCGATGGGCGGCGTGCTCACCGCTCTGAAGGAGACCAACCATCCGAGCTACACTGCTTTTGCCGAGCAGTACATTCAGCACTTCCGCGAAGAGGACCCCCGGGCCGCAGCGGCCCTGGAAAAGGAAGTCAAGCAGATGCAGGCCCTGCACATGGGCGGGCAGGCCCCGGACTTCACGCAAAAGACGCCGGAAGGCGAAGCCCTCTCCCTCAGCGACCTGCGCGGACAAGTGGTCCTGCTCGACTTTTGGGCGAGCTGGTGCGGCCCCTGCCGGCGCGAAAACCCGCACGTGAAAAAGCTGTACGAGCGCTACAAGAGCGAGGGCTTTACCGTGCTGGGTGTGAGCCTGGACAAAAACCGCGATCGCTGGCTGGCCGCCATCGAAAAGGACGGGCTGGACTGGCATCACGTGAGCGATCTGCGGGGCTGGTCCAATACTGTGGCCCGCCAGTACGGCGTGCGCTCTATACCCCATACCTTTTTACTGGACCGCGAGGGCAAGATCATTGGTGCCAAACTGCGGGGAGCAGCCCTGGAAAAAAAGCTGGAGGAGCTCTTCGGAACACCCTGAGGGCATTTGCGTCAGCGCAATGTCAGGCTGGCGAATAATCACTAGTTTTGCGGCAAATGCAAGCCTGCCCTGACCATGCTCAAAATTGACATGCACACGCACATCATCCCGGCCAGGATGCCGCGCTTCGCGGAGAAATTCGGCTACGGAGACTACATCTACCTGGATCACCACGCCCCCGGCCGCGCCCGCATGATGAAAGGCGGGGAGTTTTTCCGGGAGATCTGCTCCAACTGCTGGGATCCCGAGGAGCGCATCCGGGAATACGAACGGCACCACACCCAAATGCAGGTGGTATGCACCATCCCGGTGCTGTTTGGCTACGACCACAAGCCCAAGGACGGCCTGGAGGTCGCCCGCTTCCTCAACGACCATATCGCTCAGCTGATGCACGATCATCCGCGCCACTACCTGGGGCTGGGCACCCTGCCCATGCAGGACCCCGCCCTGGCCGTGCAGGAGCTGCAGCGCTGCAGGGAGATCGGCCTGCCCGGCGTGCAGATCGGCTCCAACATCAACGACAAGAACCTGAGCGAACCGGACTTCCATCCCGTATTCGAGGCCTGCCAGGAGCTGGATATGGCCGTGTTCGTGCATCCGTGGAACATGATGGGCTTTCACAGTATGCGCAAGTACTGGCTGCCCTGGCTGGTCGGCATGCCGGCCGAGACGGCCCGCGCCATCTGCAGCTTCATCTTCAGCGGGGCCTTCGAGCGCTGGCCGCGCCTGCGCCTTTGCTTTGCGCATGCCGGCGGCTCCTTCATTCCCACCATCGGCCGCATCCAGCACGGCTACGACTGCCGGCCCGACCTCGTTGCTGTGGACAACTCCAATCCGCCGCGCAGTTACCTGGGGAAATTCTGGGTGGACTGCATCACCCACGATCCGGTCTTACTCCGGTATATCATCGATGCCATCGGGCCGGACAAGATCTGCCTGGGCTCCGACTATCCCTTCCCGCTGGGCGACCTGGACATCGGCGCTTTTGTGGGCGATATGGACCTGCCCGAAGATACGGTAGCGGCCATCTACAGCCGCAATACGCTGGAGTGGCTGGGCGTGAAAAAAGAGGCCCTGGTGGCCTAGCGGATAATCACCTTCCGGCTTGCGCTGCCCTTTCCGGTCCGTATCTGCAAGGAATACACGCCCGCCGGCAATCCGGCCGGCAGATCCAGCCGGTAGGCACCGCCGCCGGTCTCGGTGGCATGCACTTGCAAGGCGCGCCCCAGCGGATCGTACAGGCTGAGCAGGGCTTCCTGCGGTTCGTCCAGTTCGACCCAGAGGGTGCCGGAAGCCGGGTTGGGGTACACCCGCAGCGGCAGTTCGGCGGCCGGGGCGAAGGTACTCACGCCTACATCCCGCCCGAAGAGGACATAGGCTGCCCCGCGGTTTCCGGGCGAGCCCAGGGTGCTGAGTAGGAGGTCGTCCACGTTGTCCGCATTCACATCGCCGGCGTCGCTGAGCGCCAGGCCCAGGAAGTCGTAGTCCGCCAGGCCTTGCACCCGGAAGCCGTTGCCGCCGTCCAGCGTACTGAGGTCAAAGGTGCTTCCAAAGCCCCCGGAGGTGCCGAACACCACATAGGCCTGGCCAGCATAGGAAGTACCGCCCGGATTGCCATAGGGCTGCCCGATGACGAGCTCGTCCAGGCCGTCGCCGTTGAAGTCGCCGCCCAGGTGGACGGAAGTGCCCTGATAGGTTCCCGCTTCGGTGCCGGGCAGGCGGAAGCCGTTCTGTCCGTTCAGGCTACTGAGGTCGACATCGGCCGGAAAGCTTCCGGTACTTCCGAATACCACATAGCTCTCCCCGGCGTAATTAAGCCCGCCGGGCGAGGCGCATTCCACGACTACAAGCCAACTGTCCAACACAACCCCGTTC
>JAJDFU010000348.1 GCA_020528935.1 Saprospiraceae bacterium
CGTTCAGAGATGACATACGGGCCGGAAGCCGCAGCTTCCGGCCCGTTTTTGTTGGATAGCCGTCAGAACCTGCCCTCCGTTTTCCAGAAACCCGGAATTTAGTACCTTCATCGGGTCAGGGAGTAGCACGCAGGTATATGGAAGACGAATTCACACATCCGCAGGCCAAACCGTACAAGTTTCGGGAATTGAAGGTGTACGCCTCCACCGAATGGCTGGCCGATAACAAGAAGAAGTACCGGCAAGTATTCGACCGGTATGAGGTGACTTATATCTATGCGGAGCTTTCCTTCCACAATAAACTGTTTGACGAAGAAGACTGGGAGATCAATGTCGAACTTCGCTGCTATGCCCTCAAAAAAGGCAAAAAGGAAGTCTGCAACCTGGCCCTTCGGAAAAAGGTGAGCAAGTACGACAACATCGTATACATCCGCGAGGGCTGGGGCAATAAGACCGAAGGTGCTTTTTGGAAAAAGGGAACCTACTACTGGGAAGCCTGGATCGAAGGCCAGAAGGTAGCTACGAAATACTTCTACGTAGAAGACGCTTCCAAGGAAGCCATTCCCCTGGAAAACCCCTATGTGGAGGTCGAAACCCTGCGCCTGTACGAAGGGCCCTACGACGATGTGATCGAAGACGATCGCGTGTACGGCAAAAAGTTTAGCGCTGAAGAGACCCGGTACATTTATGTGGAGATCACCCTCCGCAATGTACACACGGCCAAAAACTGGCATTGCGAGCTGTTCACTAAGTTTTACAACGACGCCCGCGAGCTGAAAGGCCAGGTCGTGCGGCTGCATCACGTAGAGAAAAAAGACGAGTACATTCGCATTACGGCCGGCTGGGGATCCAATGTAAAAGGCTCCTGGCGCAAGGACCGCTACACGGCCGAGATCGTATTTATGGATCACCTGCTCGCCGTGGTTCCCTTTGAGGTAGAGGACGAGTTTGAAGAAGGGGCAGTGGGTGTGCTCCTACCCGACCGGCAGGCACCGGTCATCCTCACTCCGGAAGAAGATATGCCGCAGAGCCTGCAGGAGGTAATGGACCGCCTGGATGCCCTTGTGGGGCTGGAATCCATCAAGCAGCAGGTGCGCGATCACGCCAATTACATTCGCTTTCTGCAGTTGCGCAAAGAAAAGGGTTTTGAAGAGCGGGAGTCATTCCCGGTGCATGCCGTCTTCATCGGCAATCCCGGTACGGGCAAAACGACCGTGGCCAGCATGATGGGTATGCTGTACAAAAAAATGGGCGTGCTCTCCAAGGGGCACGTGCACAATGTAGACCGCGTGGATCTGGTGGGCGAATACATCGGGCAGACGGCGCCCAAAGTCAAGGAAGCGATCGAAAAGGCCAGGGGCGGCGTCCTCTTTATCGATGAAGCGTATTCCCTGGCCCGTTCCGTGGACGACACCAAAGATTTTGGCCGGGAGGTGATCGAGATCCTGGTCAAGGAAATGTCCAACGGGCCCGGCGACCTGGCCGTCATGGTGGCCGGTTATCCCAAGGAGATGAAAAATTTCCTGGATTCCAATCCCGGCCTGAAGTCGCGCTTCAAACTCTACTTTGATTTCCCCGATTATCTGCCGCAGGAACTCTCGCTTATTGCCGATTCAGTGGCGGACCAGAAGGGCGTGGCGCTTACCCCGACGGCCAAGCAGGCCCTGGATGAGATCAACGGGGAGGCCTATCGCACTCGCGACCGCTCGTTCGGCAATGCCCGCTTTGTGCATGATCTGGTCGAAAAGAGCAAGGTCCAGTTGGGGTTGCGCATCATGGAAGAAGCCGACCCCCAGGCCCTGCCCAACCATGCTCTGGCCGGGGTGGAAGAGCGCGACGTGCGCAATATCGAGCTCAAACCCGCTCGTCCGCTCCCCCACATTCCCATCGACGAGGAACAACTTCAGGATGCCCTGGATGAGCTCAACCGCCTCATCGGGATGGAGAACATCAAAATGCAGATCAACGAACTGGTGCGGTTGGTGCGCTTTTACCTGGAATCCGGTAAAGATGTGCTCAACAGCTTCTTCCTGCACACCGTCTTTGTGGGTAATCCCGGCACGGGAAAAACTACGGTGGCCCGCATTCTGGCCAAGATCTACAAAGCGCTGGGCGTGTTGGAGCGGGGCCACATGATCGAGACCGACCGGCAGGGACTGGTCGCGGGTTACGTGGGCCAGACAGCCATCAAAACATCCGAAAAGGTGGAGGAAGCCCTGGGTGGGGTGCTGTTCATCGACGAGGCCTATGCCCTCAGCCAACTGGGCGCTCCCGGCCGGGGCGACTTTGGCGAAGAGGCCATTCAGACGCTGCTCAAACGCATGGAGGATCACCGGGGCGAGTTTTTCGTCTTTGCTGCCGGCTATCCGGACAATATGGAAACTTTCCTCAAGGCCAATCCCGGCCTGAGTTCGCGCTTCGACAAAGTGCTTCGGTTTGAGGACTATTCTCCCGAAGAGCTTTTCCGCATTGCTTTGCTCATGCTCAGCGAGCAGACCATTGTGCCCACCCCGGAAGCCGAAACGGCTCTGCGGGCATACCTGGAGCGCTTGTACGAATACCGCGACAAGTACTTCGGTAATGCGCGCACGGTCCGTCAGTTGGTGGATGAGGCCATCAAAAACCAGAACCTCCGCCTGGCAGCCATGCCCCTTCAGGAGCGCGCACACGCCTCTGCCCACGTACTGGAGGTCACAGATGTACAATTTGCCGGCCAGGGCGAGCAATCCATCAATTTCACCAAGCGCACGATCGGATTTCGGCGCGACCCCGCTTCGTCCTCGCCCGAAGCCGAAAAACGCGAAGACGAGGCCGACCAGTCGGTAGGAGGGGGAAAGGCCAGAACCTGAAGCCAGGCGGGCGGCTTGTCCAAAAAAAAGGACCACACAAGTATCGGGGACGTTTGGACCCCTGGAAAGACATGGATAGAGATGCTGGTGTGGTTCGGTAATCCCCTTGTCTCCGGATGGAGAATCCCGAAGCGAGTTCAGGACTGAGGCCCGCCCTAGACACGCCAAGTCGGTCTCTAATAGAATTAGTGTTGGGCCAAACTTTTGATACCTGTGTGGCAGCAAGAATGAGCATGCTCATTCCTGTACAAGGATAGGGGCTTTTGCCCAACAAGTCAAATCTGGAAGGTTCAAACTTCGAACGCGCTTGTCAACAGCCTATCATAAAACAGATCAGGATTTCTTTTTCCGAAACGCCAATCGCAGCGAAAAAACATGCGAGAAGGTATTTCGCTGGTCGCCGGGGTCGGTGAAGGCATAGTCGATGAAAAAGGTTCCGATGCGGAGCCCTACTCCCATACTGGGGCGCAGGGTGACTTTCTCTTGCCCGTCGAAGTCACTTTCACGCTGAAACTGGTTGAGCCCGCCGCGCAGGAATACAAAGCCGTTGTAGCCCACTTCCAGGCCGAAAGAGGGATCCATACTAATGGGGTCGGCTGAAAGGAGCGTATTGCGTCTGCCGTCGGTTGTAAAAACAAGGTTGAGCTCGGGCAGGAAACTCACCTTGCCCCACTGGAAGGCGTATCCTACACCCAGAATGAGTTGCGGCCGGGTGATTTCCAGGCTGTTGATGGGCACCTCGTTGCCGGTGAGATTGAGGGTTTCCTTATCTGCTTCCGAGAAGTTGAACGACCAGGCGTTGAAGGTGGTCGTGATGTCTTTGGCCAGGAAGCCTACCCGAAGGCCGTGGAGTCGATATTGCAGGCCGGCATCCAGCCCGAACCCCCACGAGTTGGCAAAGGGGCCGATGCGCCGGAGCACTACCTGCACGGATCCGCCCAGGATCAACTCGCCGTTGTTAGCAAAGCACAGCGGTTGTCCGTAGCTCAGCAGAAGGGCGTAGTCGTCGGCGGAGAATTCCGGCAGATTGTCGAAGTTGATGGTGCCGTCGCTTTTGTAGAGGGTCAGGGTGTTGGGGATATCGTCGATGCCGAAGCGGATGACGGAAAATGCCAGGCGCTTGCGGGGGTTGGCCAGGGGCAGGGTGGCGGCCAGATAGTCAAACTTACCCAGGCCGGCAAACCACTCGGAATGCATGGCTCCCAGTTCGACCGTGTATTGCGGATCCATGGCGGCCAGGCCGGCCGGATTCCAGACGCCGGCGGTGACGTCGTTCACATTGGCAATTACGGAATTACCCATGGCTTGAGCGCGGGCGCCTACGCCAATGGACAGGAACTCATTGCTGTATTTTTGGCCGTGGGCCAGGACCGCCCCAAACAGGAAAACGGCAGGTAAAACGGGAAAGCGGAGTAGCATTGGGGGCATAGTCGTTTTTTGAACAAAGCAATGGCTCAACAGCTGCGAGCCGATGCAATCCAAACTAAAAACCCTAACGACAAAGGCCAAAAGAAAGTGTAGCGGCGGTGCGTGGAAATGGTCAAAAGAAGACGCTTTAAAAAATAGCTTCCTGTTCGTCGATTTCCTCCTTGAGGTTCCGGTTGACGGCAATGGAGGCATTGAGCTCGTATCCGATGAGCAGGGCGAGGGCATTGAGCTGCATCCACAGCATGAGTACAATGATCGTACCGATGGAGCCGTACAGGCGGTTGTAGGTGTTGAAGTTGTCGACGTAAAACGAGAATATGAGCGAAGCCAGCAGGCAGAGCAGGGTAGCGAGGGCGGCCCCCGGCGTGAAGAACCGGAAGCGTTCGCGCAGAGGGGCTCCGTAGCGGTAAATGATGGAAATGCCCGCGTAAAAGAGCGCAATAATGGCGAACCAGCGGGCGGCATTGAGCAAGACCTGTTCCAGGCGATCCATTCCGGCAGCGCCTGCCAGTTCGGTGATGATGAAATTGCCGAGCAACAGAAGAACGACCGACAGGATGAGCAAGCCGCTGACCAGGACGATCAGGCCTATGGCTACCAGACTTTTGCGAAGGAAGTTTCGATTTTTGTAGGTGTGCATGTAGGACTTCTCGAAGCCGCGAATGAGTGCGATCATGCCGTTGGAAGCGAAAAAGAGCGTCAGGAAGAACCCGAAGCTGAGCAGTCCGGTTCGGGGCTTGGACGTAATGTCATCCACAAACATGAATACCCGCTCACCGGCTATGCCCGGCATGATCTTGTGGATCTCGGTGCGAAGGATCAGTTCGAAGTCTTCGCCTTCGGGCAGGTAGCGGATGAAATAGTGCTTGAGATAGGGCAGCAGCGTAAAGATGGTGAGCAAGGAAGGAAAGAGGGACAGAAAGAAGCTGAATGCAATGGAATTGGCCCGCGTGATGAGGTCGTAGCGGCGAAGCTCGTTGAACAGAAAGACGACTACATCGTAGATGGGAACTTTAAAAAATCCGGGCAGGGAATGCGATTCGGCCCAGGCCTTCAGGCGTTCCCGCAATCGCTTGGATTTCCACCAACGTTTGAGTCTGTCAATCAGGGGTATTTTGATCGGTTTCAAAATGCGGTCTAAGTTTGTTGAGCAACACCTTCGGGGCCGTTACGGTCTGCTGATTTTTGGTATCCACGAAGCACAAACGGACCGTGCCGCCGTTGACCAGTTCCTTTCCGGCATTGAAAAGCTCCATGTGAAAGGTAATGAATTGCCCGGGCAGTTGCTTGAGTTGGGTCCGGATCGTGAGCTCTTCGTCGTAATAGGCCGGCCGTACAAAGCGCATTTGCAGGCTCACCACCGGCATCATAAAGCCGTGTTCTTCCTCCAGGCTTTTGTAAGTGAGCCCCAGGGAGCGCAGCATCTCGACCCGGCCAATCTCGTAGTATTGCGCATAATGGCCGTAGTAGAGGTAACCCATTTGGTCGGTTTCGCCATAGCGGACCCGTTTTTTATATTCGTGTGTGAGCATAGAAGACAAGGATGAATTGCACTGCAGTAATATCGGCTTTTTCCGGGCAAGTCCATCTTCTTTTCCGTCAGGGCCGCCCCGGTTTTTGCGTACTTTGTAGGTAGAAAGGAGGGGCTGGTCTATATTTTGCCTCCTTGTCGCAACAAGGTCAGCATCCCGCGGGTTTTCATAGCGTAGAGAAAAGATATGACAGCAACACCCAACCTCAAACAAGCGAAATCTTTTTGGAAGCGGCCGGAAGGGGTTACCGGGGCGATCTTTCTGATCGGGCTCGTCGTAGGCGGCGGGTTCTTGTTGGCTACCATTCTGCCTACACTGATCGGCCTTGCCCAGAATACGCTCTACCTGGCCATCATGATTGTGGTCCTGGGGGCTATCCTGTACATGGCTTTCGATCCCAAAATGCGCAACCTCATTTGGTATATGTATAAAAGCTTCATGCGCTGGATCACCGGTCTGTTCGTTGAGCTCGACCCTATCGGCATTCTCAAGAATTACGTGGACGAACTCGATGGAAACCTCAAAAAAATGAACCGGCAGATCAGTCAGTTGCGCGGCCAGATGCACTTGCTCCAGGAGACCATCTACAACAATCGAAAAGACATACAGGCCAACCTGGAACTGGCCAGCAAGGCCAAGGCCAACAGCAATCAGACGGTGATGATCCTCAAGTCGCGCCGGGCAGGCCGCCTCAAAGAGTCCAACCTCAAACTGGAAGACCTTTACCGCAAAATGGAGGTCATGTACCGGGTGCTGACCAAGATGTACGAAAACTCCAAGATCCTCAAGGAAGACATCAAGGACCAGGTGCAGATCAAGGAACAGGAACAAAAGGCCATACACGCCAGCTATGGCGCGATGAAGTCGGCCATGAGCGTCATCTCCGGCGACCCCGACAAGCGCGCTATGTTCGATGCCGCCATGGAAGCGGTAGCCGACGATGTGGCCAACAAGGTAGGCGAGATGGAGCGCTTCATGGAGGTGTCTTCCAACTTCATGAACTCCGTGGACCTGCAGAATGGCGTCTTCGAGGAGGAGGGCCTCAGGATGCTGGAAAAATGGGAAAAAGAAGGAGCTTCGCTTTTGCTGGGCGAAACCAAAGAACAGCTTCTCATCCAGGCCAATGATGATTCTGAAGTCCTGGACCTCAACGAGCCCATTCAAGAGCCGGTCCGCCAGAGCGGCCACAAGAACCAGTACGACAGCTTCTTCGACAATTAGGAACTTCCATCGGCTTCCGGTAGTTATCTCTATTGCACAACTGACAGCGGGTTCGTATTTTTGCCTCGCTTTGAAAGAAAGCACATCTGGTGGCTATAGCTCAGCTGGTTAGAGCG
>JAJDFU010000037.1 GCA_020528935.1 Saprospiraceae bacterium
CTGCGCATCCTGGATGAGGGACTGGCCGACGTTGCTACCATCGACTGGGCGGTCAAAGAACTGGGTGGCTTCCGCATGGGGCCCTTCGAGCTGATGGACTTCATCGGCAACGACGTGAACTACAAGGTCACGGAAAGCGTGTACCAGGCCTTCTTTTTCGACCCCCGCTACAAGCCGTCCTTCACGCAGAAGCGCCTGGCCGAGGCCGGCTACTACGGCCGGAAAAGCGGCCGGGGGTATTACGAGTACGGCGAGCAGGCCGGCCGGCCGGAACCGCAACGCGATCAGACTCACGGCACGTACATCCTGGACCGCATCCTGGCCATGCTGATCAACGAGGCCGCCGATGCCGTGTTCTGGCAGATTGCCAGTGCCGAAGACGTGGATCTGGCTATGACCCGCGGGGTAAACTATCCCAAAGGTCTGCTCCAATGGGCCGACGAAAAGGGAATTTTGGCCTGCGTGGAAGCCATGGATGCCCTGTACGAGGAATACCGCGAAGACCGATATCGCTGCAGCCCCCTGTTGCGGCGCATGGCCCGGGAAAACCGAACCTTTTTCGGCTAGTCCGCCCGGATTATTCATGGACAGCCCTGTGAATCGGGGCAAAATGATATCCCCTTTTACTTATGCGGTTTCAGGGATAAAATGTCATAATCCTCAGTGGCATTTTATCCTTGAAAACCGTATGGGCACTGCAAAATTTTCACGGTCCAGATTGGGATATGTGCCGGGCCCGGGAAAGCGGGACCCAGCCCTCCGGTCATTTTTCCGGCTCGGGCGGCAGGAAGAGAAAGGCGGAAAAGTCCCCTTCTTGCCTATTTTCGAATGCCCATCACCGGATGATCAGTTTGCGGGTCTCCGAAAGGGATCCGCTTTGCAGCCGTAGCAGATACATGCCCGGTGCCAGGTCGCGAATTTTCAGGCGAAGGGACACCTCGCCGGCCAGCCTTCCATAGCGTTCTTCTTTGAGCAGCCTGCCCTCCAGCCCGAGCAACTGCAGGCTGGTCTCCCCGGGTTCCGTCCGAATCAGATTGACGAACACCTGGTCCGATACCGGATTGGGGAATACGGACCAATCCAGGCCCCGTTTCTCCAACTCGGCTACCGAGGTAGTAGTGCCGGCCTCTACGATGGTGCCCCGGGCTTCGGCCACAGCGCAGTTGAGCGCGCTCTGATCGGAGCGCACACAGGCTTCGGTGGCATAGTTGAACATATCCATGACCTCAAAATCATCCATTCGCCATCCGTCGCGGGTGTTTTCCAGGTTTTCTTCGAAGTCTGTACCGAAGCGGAAACGCACCAGGATATCCTCGCCCAGGAAGTCGCTAAGGTCAATGTAGGACATCAGGTATCCTTCGCTGTCGCCCCAGAACCCTTCCAGAAAGGGCACGGTAAAGGTGCTGTACGCCAATTTACCCCTGTACCTGCCGCGGAAGAAATCGGCGTTGAGGTTTTGCCAGTCGCCTCCCCCGTTGGTCGAGATCTGAACGATCCCGCCGTCCAGACCGGGTTCGGTATCATAGCGATGGCGAAAGCGCAGCACGGGTTGATCGCCGGTCACTGTTAAGGGGTCGCGCAGGCGCAAAACCTGATCATTTTCAAAACCGTCGTCCACGATGATCCACTCTGGGGTTTCCGACTGCAGGACAGCCAGTCCCCAGGCCGATTCGCCCTCCAGCGATTCCGTATCCCAGTTGGCGTCCCCGCTATTCATATCGTCAAAAAAGAGGCGGTCGGAGAATTGATCCGCCGGGGTACTGAGGCGGTAGGTGATTGTGAGCGACTGGCCCTGGGCCAGGGAGTCCAGCACAAAGCGCAGTTGGTTGCCGTTTTGCTGGGCGGTAGCCCCGCTCACCGAGCCCGCGATGAGTTCGGTACCGTCCGGCAGAAGATCGCTCACCTCTACGCGGGTAGCGGTTTCGCCCAGAAAGTTCATCACCTCCAGGCGCACCTCCATCTCCTCGCCGGCCTTGATCAGCGGAGTGGTGGTTTTTTCCACGCGCAGGGTCTGTATACAGGCCGGCGGGGTTTCGAACGACTGCAGACCGTCGTTGCGATCCCCGGTATTCCCCTGATCGGCGCCGACGCCCAGGCCTCTTTTGGCAAAAGCTTCCCAGATAATGCACTGGTTGGCACCGCCGTAGTTGATCTGGTCGGCTTCCAGTATGGCGTCCCGCCCATCGATGAAGCCCGGATTGCAGGCCTGCAGCTTCATGCCGTCCATGACCAGTTGTACGGCGATGTTGTTGCCGCCGGTTCCGTGAATCAGGTCTTCGTCGAAGCCGTAGCGATCCACCAGGAGCCAGTACATGTCCCAGAGGGCTGCCGTCCACACCTCACCCAGGGGGTGAGGAGCGCCGGTGCCGATGATGTCGTCGTACACCTGGGGGTTGACGGCGGGAGCCGGGGAATAGGGTAAGCGCCGG
>JAJDFU010000036.1 GCA_020528935.1 Saprospiraceae bacterium
GATCAAAGGCGCTCAACTGGGCGATGAGGTCTTCCAGCAGGCCGTGTGCAAAAGATGAACCGGAGCCGGGGGCCACCTCCCGCAGCGGGAGGACCGCCAGCCGTATGGGTTTTTGCTCGAGCCCAGCCCGCAGCCCCCGGCTTTCGTTTTCCGCCAGCCAATGCTCGATCTGGCGCGGCGGGCGGTCCGTTTTTTGTAGCCATTCCCTGGCTTGTACCCTTTTTCGACTTCGCAGGCAAGCCTTTGCCAGGGTAACATACACATCTGGGTCCGGAAAATCCTCCTGCGCCAGCATGCGCAGGGCCAGCTTTTCCACGGATGCCCAACTTCCCGCCGCCGTCTCCCGGTCGATAGCCCGGCGGAGCGCCTGGAGCAGGTCGCGCTCTACCCGCGCCCGCAGGCCTGTCAGCCACTCTTCAAAGGGCTCGCTATCGTACAGCACCAGGTCGGGCAGGAGGGTGACCCGGGTATCGGGCAGGCGCAGCAGATCGGCCGTATCGCCAAGCCGGATCAGGGAAAGATCGCAGGACAAGGGCAGGTGCGGGGCCAGGGCAATCCGGTTGCGGTCCGCTTCCAGCAGAGCCGGTTCCGGCTGCAGTTCGCTCAGGCGCCTGCGCAACTGATAGAGCGTCTGGCGCAGATTCTCCAGGCCCGACTTTCGGTCGCGCTCGGGCCACAGCAGATCGGCCAGGAATTCGCGGCGATGGATGCGCCGGCCGTAGTACACCTGCTCGGTGATGAGGAAGAGCAGCAGCGCCCAGGCTTTCCGGGTGCGCAGGGGCTGTACCTCGCGGCCCGCCCAACGGACACTTTCCCTGTTGAGGATCCTGGCTTCCAAAAGGGCCGGATGCAGAACTGCACTCATAGTGGGTGCGATTGGGAACGAAACACACAATGGAGTTCCAGCACCTGAAACGTGCTGCGAACTCTCCCTTGCTTTGCGGTGAACCCCCTCGGTAGAAAAGCGAAAGTTTTTCGCAGGGCACTTCACCTGCAAAAGCAAAACACTTGGAAAACGTTTGCCCCCAAAAGGGGGTTTGAACCTTTCCGGAATTTACGATGTCTCGAGCCTGCCCGTACCGATAAGGTGCCAGGCTTTAATTCCCGTTCTGATACATGTGCACGTCCATCTGCGGGAAGGGAATGCCAACGCCGGCCTTGTCGAATTCCTTTTTGACGTGTTCCTGCATGTGGAAATAAACTCCCCAGTAATCGGCCACTTTGACCCACACTCGTACGGCAAAATTCACAGAGCTGTCGCCCAATTCTTTTACCAGTATGTCGTAGCCTTTGTCCAGCAAAACATTGGGCGTATTTTGGATAACCTGATCGATAACACTGCGCGCTTTATCAATATCGTCGGGATAACCAATACCGAAGGTCATATCCACCTTCCGCTCTCCGGGTGAGGTCAGGTTTTCGATAGGGCCACTGGTAATCGAGCCGTTGGGCATGATGATAACGCGGTTATCGAGCGTAGTGAGGATCGTGTTGAAGATCTGAATTTCCTTCACGGTGCCGGAATACCCCTGAGCGACGATGAAATCCCCTACCCGGAACGGCTTGAATATCAGAATGAGAATACCGCTGGCGAAGTGGGAGAGATTGCCCTGCAGGGCCAGGCCTACAGCGAAAGCCAAGGCACTAAAAATGGCGATGAAGGAGGTGGTTTCTACACCGAACATACCCGCCACGCTTAACAGAAGCAATACTTTTAGGCCAACACTCACTAGTGAAGCCAGAAACGGGCGAATGGTAGGGTCCAGCCCCCGCTTTTCCATGGTCCGTTTCAAGGCCCGGGTTAACAATCCGATCACCCAAAAACCGATGATCAGGGTTACGATGGCGCCGATGACACTCAGGCCATACTCCAGAATGAACTGTCGGATGACTTCCCAAATGCTGTTCAAGTCCATAATCCAAGGATTTTAAGTAGGTTTTTCAAAGAATACGTAATGGTAATGAAAACTTCGATTATCATCGAGGCAGGAGCGCATCGAACACATTAAAAGTCTTTTAACTTTCAGTATGCCGAAATCGACATCGTCCTACATCAGCCGGGAAGAAGCTTTGCGCAGGCTTCGCCGCTACTGCGCCTACCAGGAGCGATGCCATGCGGAGGTGCGCCAAAAGCTTCGGGAATGGAACATTTGGGGCGACTCGCGGGCCGAGGTCATAGCTGAACTCGTCACTGAGGGGTTTCTCAATGAAGAGCGCTTTGCCCGCACCTTTGCCCGCGGCAAATTCCGGATGCAGGGCTGGGGCCGGTTGCGCATCGAGCAGGAGCTGAAGCAGCGGCAACTCACCGACTACTGCATTCGCAAGGGCCTGGAAGAGATCGGGGAGGAGGCCTACCGGGCGAAACTGGAGGACCTGTTGCACAAAAAACGCGCATCGCTCAAGGAGCCCAACGCCTATAT
>JAJDFU010000611.1 GCA_020528935.1 Saprospiraceae bacterium
GGTGCCTGGTGGGCGCGAGGGTGGCGGGTCGCAGCCGTGATGGGGGCCAGCCGGCGGTGGATGTACCCGTGGGGGTTGTGGTACATGGCGGCACCAATGCGGACGCAGGCGGAGTGCCCGGACACGATGGGGTGCTTTACGACCAGTACCTTGATGGCGTAGGAGGGTACGCTCAGCAGGTTGGCATCGGTGGGGATGACCATGTGGGTGATGTTGCGGTGCACGAAAATGGAGCCGGGTTGGGTCTGGGTGATCTTCGAAGGGGGTACCCGGCTGTCGGCACAGCCGATCCATAAGAACTTGGGCTGTTGCCCTCGAGCGAGCTGCTCGAAGAAGTGGGGATCCTCCCTGGTAATCGCATCTACAAAATGCTGATTGCCCTGTATGAGCTCGTAATACGACTTAGGCATGGGTGGTCGGGTTTTTTCTTTGCAGGGAAAATAGCAAAAAAACCAGCCTACACCATGCATCAAAGCCGGAGCGAGGGGCGCTCCGGCTTTCGAGTTCCTGTACGAATTGCGGAAGGCGGCCTATTCGCCCTGCCCCAGGGAATAGGCGCGCTTGCCTTCTACTTCGTAGAGGTTTTCGGTTTTGATGACGTCCATCTGGTGCTCGTCCAGGCGCTGAAGCAGCCCGATGATCTGTTGGTTGGTCACGGGGGCCGGTCGCCCTTCGGCTGCCACAAAGCGGCAGCGCCAGTGGTCCGTACAGAAGGTTTCGGGCAAGCCCTCCGGATAGACCTTCACCCCGCGGTTGGTGATCATCTTCAGCCGGAAGTCCGGGGCAGCCGCTTCTTCCAGAATGGCACCGATGCGGTCGGGTTCCCGGCTGAAATCCTTGCCGTTCCAGTCGATGAAGGCATCTACTCCGACGAGTGTTTTTTCTCTGCTCCGGGGATGGTACTCCGGAAGCTCGATCGGGCCGATATCCTTGCGGAAGTGCACGGGATCCAGGGTTTTGGGCTTGCGGCCCAGGCGGTCGATGACGGCCTGTGCAAACTCCCGGGTGCCCACGCGTTTTTTGGTGTAGATTTCGCTGGCAATGTCGCCGGTGTGAATGCCGTCTTCCAGGGTGCACAGCCAGGCGTTCTGAATGGTCTCGGCCACTTCGGCCTGGCCGATATGCACCAGCATCATACAGGCGGCATTGAGCAGGCCGGAAGGGTTGGCAATGCCTTTGCCCGCGATGTCGGGTGCCGAGCCGTGAATGGCCTCGAACATGGCGAAGCCGCGGCCGATATTGGACGACCCCCCGATGCCCACGGAGCCGGCCACCTGGGCCGTGATGTCGGAGATGATGTCGCCGTACAGGTTGAGGGTGACCACTACGTCGAAGCGGTGCGGATCGTCGGCCAGCAATGCGGCACCGATGTCGATGATCAGGTGCTCGGACTCGATGTCCGGATATTCGTTGGCCACCTCTTCAAACACCTCGTGGAACAGCCCGTCGGTGTGCTTCATGATGTTGTCCTTGGTCATGCAGGTGACCTTCTTGCGTCCGTTGGCCCGGGCGTATTCAAAGGCGTAGCGCACCACCTTTTCCGTTCCGGGGCGCGTGATCAGCTTCAGGCATTGCACCACCTCGCCGGTTTGCTGGTGTTCGATTCCGGCGTACAGGTCTTCCTCGTTTTCCCGCACCACCACCAGGTCCATTTCCGGGAAGTGGCTGTCCACGAAGGGCGTTAAGGCCCGGCAGGGACGCACATTGGCGAACAACCCCAGCGATTTTCGGATGGTCACGTTCAGGCTTTTGTAGCCCCCGCCCTGCGGCGTGGTGATGGGCGCTTTCAAAAACACCTTGTTGCGGCGCAGGGTATCCCAGGATTCCGGGCTGATCCCCGACTTCATGCCCTGCCGGTACACCGCCTCACCGATGTGGATCTCTTCGTAGTCGAGGGTCGCGCCGGCGGCTTCCAGGATGTTCAGGGTGGCATCCATGATTTCCGGCCCGATGCCGTCGCCTTTGGCAATGGTGATGGTCGGTTTGTTCAACTCAGCAGTGGGGCTGGTCTTTTCGGGTGAGGAAGATGTGAGCATTGTTGGTGCTGTTTTTTGTCCGATGATATAGTTTTTCTTTCCTTTAGGGAACACCCGCCTCAAAATACGGTTTGCGAGCCCCTGATAAATCGCCCGCAAAGCTAAGCATTTAGGATGTTTTTTAGTTTTGACCTCATGAACGTTGCTGATTTCAATATCCTGGTTTGGGCGTGGATCGGCCTGGCGGTCGTTCTGTTCCCCATTCAATTGTTTGTCACGGCCCCGTACGGCCGCCATACCTCGGGTAAATGGGGACTGCTCATGGACAATCGCCTGGGCTGGACCCTCATGGAAATCGTATCTCCATTGGTGCTGTCCCTTCTACACATCTGACGGTACCGCCGAGCGATCACGTTGA
>JAJDFU010000411.1 GCA_020528935.1 Saprospiraceae bacterium
CGAGGAAGGGGGCAGGGGAAGGGAGACCCGCGGCGGGTGGATGGTCGGCAGGGGGCGCAGGGTGTCGTGCAGCGCGGGTGGGGGGGAGGGCAACGCGTGGATCGGCGCGCGCAGTGCGTCCCACTGGCGGGGGTAAAAGCGTTGTCCGCCACTGCGGTCGCTGAGCAGCTGCAGGAGTTGGTGATCGGCTACCGTTTCGTACAGTTCCAGCTGAATGGGTTCTATGCTGAATTGCCCCTCGGCAGTAAAGGACTGCCCACTGTGGGTAGTTGCCGCCCGGTAGCGGTAGGCGCCCACGGGTAGGGTGCCGGCATTGAGTATGTAGGCCCGGTCCTTTTTGTCGAAGGTGTACGAAAACTCGTCGCCGTTGTCCTGGACGAGAGACAGGGTGACGTCGGGTTCGTTGATCAGCTCGTAGTTCTCATTGTACAACTCGGCGTTGAAATAGACGGTCTCATTCTCCTGAAAGATGGCCTTGAGCGGGCTCACCCGGAAGCGGCGCTTGTCTTCCTTCAGGCTGACGTACTGTACGGTTTTGCCTACCAGCTCTTCGAACAGCTCGTGGGAATCGTTCTGCAAATAGTCGAACAACCGCCAGCGCCAAAGCCCCTCGCCGCAGAACACGCCCGAGCGAATGCCGTCTTTTTCGCCCAGTACGAGCAGAGGGTAGCGGGTGTCGACCTTGCCGATGCGCTGATACAATACGGCCTGGGCCGAAGGCCTGATGGAATACTCGCCAAAGGGCACCGATACGGGAGTGAAGCTGGGCAGCATGCCCTTGAGGCCTTCACTGAGTGTGAAAAAGGTAAAGCCCGGAGCTACCCGCGCCTGCACCGCGTTGGGTTCTGTGCCTGACAACTGGATGCGCACCAGGTCCTGTACGCGATTGAGGGCAGTGATGTCTGTCTGGGTGCCCACAATGAGCAGCCGCGGGATGTTTTCCCGCTGCAGCGCGTCGAAAATAGCGGCTGAATTGGGACTTTCTGCCGAGGGCAACTGATGAAGTACGGCAAAGTCCACGTCCCGGAAGGTGCCGTTGAAATCCTCGGCATAGGACACCGTCACTTCGTAGTTTTTGTTGAGAAGCAGGGCCTGCCGCAGGGCGGTCACATCGGGATGCGGCGCAAGTGCCATGAGGGGTACCTGCTGGCGGGCATCCAGCACGTCGATGAAAAAATCCTTCCGGTTATTGGCCGTGCTGACTTCGCCGCTTACCGGGCTCAGCGCAACGCGATAGCGCTGCACACCGCTTTGTTTCGCTTCCAGCTCCACTTCCTCGGTGCGGAAAAAATCATTTCGGTCGATCTGTATCTGGCGCTGCTCCAGCAATCGACTGTCTCCGTCCTCGACCTGAAAGACGTTCAGGTTCACCGCATTGCCGGCGCAGGCTTTGGCAGCTACATCCAGCTGCACGGTGAAGCGATCGCCCAGATAAGCAATGCGATTGTGGAACACCCGCTTGAGCACTACATCGCGCTTGGGCAGGGTATCCCCCAAAGCCACGGTAAATACGGGCACTCCGAGTTTTTCGACGGCGTAAAGGGGATTGCTGCCCATATTGTACAGGCCGTCGGTGGCCAGCACGACCGCCCCCAGGTTTTGATTGCTGTAGCGGCTGTAGAGTTCGTCCAGCAGGGCGGAGATGTCGGTTTTCTTATCGGAGAGGGTATCTGCCGGTCCGGGGCGCACCGATTCGCCAAAAGCGTAATAGGCCACCTCCTTTTCGGCCTTCAGATCATCCAGCCAATCTTGCACACCCTGCTGATAGGCCTTCCGTTGTTCGGCCTCCATTTCCGCAGCCACTGACTCGGAAGCGTCCTGGGCGTAGATCACGATCGGCTCCTGCGTGCTGGTCTCCCGGCGTTGCACCAGCGGTTCCAACAGGAGGAAGGCCAGCAGGGAAACAGCCAGAAACCGCAGGGCGGCCAGTAAGGGGTTCAGCCAGCCGGCCTTTTCGCGAAACGTGTGCTCCCGAAAGTACAGCGTGCCGGCATAAGCGGCACCCAGAAGCAGGCAAAGCCCTATAAACCAGGCCGGATACTGAAGTGTGATCTCTCCCATGTGTGGTGTTCAACGGATGCAATAATACCCAAAGCCGCCGGCAATCCCATTGCCGGACCGCAGAAAAGCCGCTACCCCTCTGCGGATAAACCCCGGCTCGGGTTCCGCGGCTGTTAGCATTTTGTTAAGCCCGTGCGCCTTTGCCGCACGTTTCTTATAATTCCAGGGCGATGGAAAACTGTCATCTTTCTACCTACGTTACAATAGTCCGCTAGGTTGTCATACGCGGTAAAAAAAATAAAACGATCAATGAAGAAGTCATTTCTCCTCGCCCTGGCCCTGCTGCTGGGGATGGCCGCCCAGGTAAAAGCAGCGTACATTCTGCTGCCCATGGATCCCGAAGAACAAAAGAATCACCTCAAAGCGTACGGCATCACCTACTGGGTGCTCGAAAACGGCGCCGAGGCCTGGTGGCTCCTCAATTACCAGGGCGGAAGCTTTGCCTTTCGGCACAACCCCATCTTCGAAAAAGAATGCCTCACGCGAGGGGTTACCTTCGAAGTGATCGCCGATGCTCAGTTCAACCGCATCCTGAAAGAGATCAGTGATCCCGAAGTGAACATGGAGGCCATGAAGCTGGAAAAAGCCCCCAAGATCGCGGTGTATACCCCCGAATTCAATCGAAAGGGCGAGAAGATCCAGCCCTGGGATGACGCCGTGACCCTGGTGCTCACCTACGCGGAGATTCCCTACGAGACCGTCTATGATACCGAGGTGCTGCAGGATGAATTGGTCCAGTACGACTGGCTCCACCTGCACCACGAAGACTTTACCGGTCAGTTCGGGCGCTTCTACCGCTCGTACAACAACCAGCCCTGGTATCGCGAAAACGTGCGGCGCATGGAGGAACTCGCCCGCGAACACGGCTTCGAAAAGGTCTCGCAGCTCAAACTGGCTGTCGTGGAAAAGATTCGGGAATACGTCTTCGGCGGCGGCTTCATGTTTGCCATGTGCTCGGCTACGGACACCTACGATATCGCCCTGGCAGCCAAGGGCATCGACATTTGCGCACAGATGTACGACGGCGACCCGGCCGACCCCCGGGCCCAGGAAAAACTCGACTTCAGCCGCACCTTCGCCTTTGAGAATTTTGAGCTCTCCCGCAACCCCCTGGAATACGAATACTCCAGTATCGACAACAACATGGGGCGGAACGTCAATCCGGAGCAGGATTACTTCACACTGTTCGACTTCTCTGCCAAGTGGGATCCCGTGCCTACTATGCTCACCCAGTGCCACACCCGCACCGTAAAGGGCTTCATGGGGCAAACGACGGCCTTTCGCAATGCCTACGTGAAGTCCAGCGTACTGGTCATGGGCGAAAACAAACCCGCTCAGGAATCCCGCTATATCCACGGCAATTTTGGCGAGGGCTTCTGGACGTTCTACGGCGGGCACGATCCGGAAGACTACCGGCACTACGTACACGACCCGGAAACCGACCTCAACCTGCACCCCAATTCGCCGGGCTACCGGCTCATCCTCAACAATGTCCTCTTTCCGGCCGCTCGCAAGAAGAAGCGAAAGACCTGATAGCTCGTTTTCATTGCCGCATCTTAAGTATCAACCCTTGCTGTGATCATGAAATCCATCCTTCGCATTTTGCTTGGCCTCACCTTGCTCGGGCTCACCTTCTGGGCGGGCACCGCCTGGAGAAGCGCCGGTGAGGCGGACAGTACCGCCACGGCTGATGAACCGGAACTTGCCGAAGAGCAGCAGCCCGCTGAGTACGCGTCCCGCACCACCGCTCTGCGCCAGGAGCTCACCGAATCCGAACGCGCCACCATACGCCTCTTCGAAGAGGCCAAACCTTCCGTTTGCTTCATTACGGTGTTGCGGCGGCAGCGCGATTTCTTCACCATGAATGTCACCGAGGTGCCCCAAGGCAGCGGTTCGGGCTTCATTTGGGATAAAAAAGGCCACATCGTCACCAACTTTCACGTGATCCGGGGCTCCAGCAGCGCGCGTGTCACCCTGGCCGACGGCTCCACCTGGGAGGCCCGAACCGTGGGCTACGCTCCCGAAAAGGATCTGGCCGTATTGCGCATCGACGCGCCGGCCAGCCGCCTGCGCCCCATTAGGATCGGTAACTCCTACGACCTGCGCGTAGGGCAGAATGTGTACGCCATCGGCAACCCCTTCGGTCTGGACCACACCCTGACTACCGGCATCATAAGTGCGCTGGGCCGGGAGATCCAATCGCTGGCCGACATCGCCATCCGCGACGTCATCCAAACCGATGCAGCCATCAATCCCGGCAATTCCGGTGGCCCCCTGCTCGACTCCTCCGGGCGCCTTATCGGCGTGAATACGGCCATCTATAGCCCCTCCGGTGCTTCCGCCTGCATCGGCTTCAGCATACCCGTAGACGCCGTGCGCTGGGTCATCCCCGACCTCATCGCTTACGGCAAGATCAAGCGCCCGGCCGTGGGCATTGAACCCGCTCCCGGCAGTTGGTTGAAGCAACTCGAACTGGAAGGCGTGCTGGTCTTGCGCGTCGTACCCAACAGCGCCGCCGAAAAGGCCGGCATACGGCCCACCATGCAGGATCGCTACGGCAACCTCGTCCTGGGCGATATCATCACGGAATTTGAGGGCGAGCCGATCCGCTCTCTGGACGACCTGTTCCTCACCCTGGAAAAATACGAACCGGGGGATGAGGTCGTCCTCCGCATCCTGCGCGACGAAGAGGAACTGGACGTGCCCGTTCGCCTGGAAGCCCCTCGCAATTAAGGTACCAGCCAGCACCCTTCCCATTGCCCGCTTTCCGTGCGGGTGTAAGCAGCTCGCCTGTGCCCCTGAGGATGGAGGTGGAGCAACTCCACCCGTCGTGCCCGAAACACCAATACGGCAAAGTTTTCATAGGCCGCTTCGCTTTCCTCCGGGCTGATGTCGTTGCGCCACGCTTCGCTCAAGCCATCGCCCGGCCCTTCCAGTACCGTGCCGGGCGCCAAACGCGCTGCATAGTTGAACCTCGACCGGGCCGGAACCGCTTTCCAGTAGCTATCTGCCACAGAATCCGCCACGTGCACCGTTACCTCACCGTTAACTCGAATCTGCAAATTCTTAACATATTCATAAAATAAAAGACTTGATTTTTTATTTTTTTCTAATTGTGCTACCTTTGAACTGCGAGCGTCGGTGAAAAGAATGAGAACATCGCGTTCCAGGGAAACGTCCCGGAGGATCACCGTTCGCACAGAACTACGCCCTCCGTCAACAGTGGCCAGCACAGGAGTGCGCAAGGGGCCTTTGCGGGTCTTTGCAGCCTTGTGCACCAAGCGCCAGCTGTAATGACGCCATTCTTCAAGATGGTTCCAAGGGCTCGAATTCGACATAAACGATGTGGTTTTGGGCAGGATTCGGATCTGCCGGTAAATCACTGCAGAATTAAATATGGGTTTTAGGTGTTTGAAGGGGAACACTGCGGTGTTCCTCTTCTCTTTAACCCTCCCTCCGGCAATCGGAGAAAGATTTTTATATGGGTTTTAGGTGTTTATTTTGAAGGAGCGCGCAAACGCGCTCCTTCCTTTTTTGCAGCCGATTGTTTCCGCATCCATTGTCAAAAAACGCGAGGTTGAGCTGTTAGCTGGATTGCTGAATGTCAAAACCTCACGCGGTAGAAGGCAGATGGCAGTAAGACACGCTGACATCCCTATACCCGCTACCGGGAGGTCGGGCCCTCTGACCGCCTTCACTCTGCGAAATCGGCCATGCCCAACCACCTGACGTTAAAAACTTTAACGTTTCGGGCAAGTGACCAGGCCCGAAGTCTGCGTCCTAATAGCAAAGATCGGAAGCAAAGGCTTCCGTTGCGATTTTCAAGACTTAATGGGTTTTAGGTGTTTTGTAGAGGGAACACCGAAAGTGTGTTCCCTCCTTTTTTCCAATCGAAACCGTGATTGGTCTAAAGACCTGATATCCGAGCTGTAAGAATGCGGCTCCCCGCCGCTCCTCCAAAGCGCAAACGGTTTTCATGATTTAATATGGGTTTTAGGTGTTTTTAAAGAAGGAGTGCGCAAACGCACTCCTTCCTTTTTTTCACCGATGGCGTATCAACTGGCCGGCAGCGCCGCCGTACATGACCTGCTGTACGCCCTCGCGCTGCAAAAACTCGTGTGGGAACCCCAACGCCACGGTACTCGCCTCATTCAATTGCTGCAGTGCCTTCTCCGGGAGCTGCACCTTCAGGCACCCCAGGCTGTCTTTCATTTGTTGCGGCGTGCGCGCACCTACTATGGGAATACATACCTGCGCGCGCCCCTGCCGCGTCCAGTTAATGGCCACCTGGGCCGGACTGGCCCCGAGCTCCGAAGCTACATCCACGACCGTGCGGGCGATGCGCATATTTCGCTCATTCATCTTCGAGGATTGCCCGGTGAGCCGGCCGTCGCTTTCCGCTGGGTCGAGGTATTTGCCGGTGAGTATCCCAGCACCCAGGGGCGACCAGGGGGTCACGGCCAGATCAAAGGCCCTGGCCATGGGTAAAAGCTCGCGTTCGGGCGTGCGCTCTACCAGGCTGTACTCGACCTGCAAACCCGCAAAAGCCGTCCAGCCCCGCAGTTGGGCCAGCGTATTGGCCTGCGCCACGATCCAGGCCGGCGTATCGCTTATGCCGATGTAGAGCACCTTGCCGGAGCGCACCAGATCGTCCAGGCCGCGCATGACCTCCTCCACACCTGTTGTGAAATCCCATGCGTGTACCCAAAGCAGATCGATAAAGTCCGTACCCAGCCTCCGAAGGCTCCCCTCTACCGAGCGCATCAGGTTTTTCCGGTGGTTGCCGCTGAAGTTCAGATCGCCCTGCCGGTCAAACAGCGAATACTTGGTGGCCAACACGAAGTGGTCCCGGTCCGAACGGACGAATTCGCCTACATACTTTTCGCTGGTACCCTCGGTATAGCGGTTGGCCGTATCGATGAAGTAGCCACCGGCCTCGGCGTAGGCATCGAATACCGCCTTACTGGCCTCGTAATCGGAACCCCAGCCCCATTCCGTTCCAAACGTCATAGTACCCAGGCAGATCTCAGAAACCCGAAGACCACTGTGCCCGAATAAAAAAGATCGCATACCGTAGATTTTTTTTTAAAAAAGGTGCTATTTGTAGATGCACATGGAACTCAAAAGGAAGGACGGGGGTTTTGCCTTTTTGCTTTTTTAAACGGAATGAAAAATGGTGGAACTCTTCCTGGCAATATTGGCATCATTGTTTTCCATAATGAACCCCTTCGGCGCAGTTCCGCTCTTTTTGGGGCTCACCTCGGATTACACTACTGCGCATCGCAATAGCACCGTATTGCAGATCAGTTTCTACGTAGTCCTCATCCTTGCCGCCTTCTACCTGGCCGGCACGTTTATCCTGGAATTTTACGGAATCAGCATTGAAGCCATGCGCATCGCCGGTGGCATCATGATCTTTCTCACCGGCTACGGCCTGCTGACGGGCAAGCAGGCCGAGAGCCGGACCGTGAATACCACTGTAAAGGCAGAAGCCCTGGAAAAGGAGGACATTGCCTTTTCGCCTATGGCCCTCCCTATGCTGGCCGGCCCGGGCTCCATTTCCCTGTTGATCACCTTTCATTCCGGGCATGCAGAATGGTCGCAGCACCTGGTCATTCTCGCAGCCATTCTTACCATGGGCATTATTTCCTTTTCCATCCTGCGCTCGGCCCGCTTCCTCTACAGGCTCATGGGCGTGGGCGGGATCAAGGCCCTCACGCGCATCATGGGTTTTCTCACCATGGCCATAGGCGTGGAATTTGTGGTGAGCGGCATCGTGAAGCTGGTCACCTCTATGGTCTAACCCGGAAAATTCACCGTATTCTCCGCCCGAAGGGCTGACGAATTGCAAAATTTTGTAAATCAAACCATTGCGAACGATCCAGCCCCATGCTTAGGGCAACTATCCTACCCATATTGGGGTACACAACATGTTGCAATGGTCCCGGTAATACGGAAGATCCTTCGGATAGCAGCATCGAATACCCCGACATCAGTGGTTGAGAGCGTGTTTTCAGCCGCTTATCGTCATTATTCACGGGAACCCGTGAATAATGCGGGCTAACGCAGCAGCGTGAGATCACCCTGGAAGGATTCGACCCGGCCGTCCCGGTAGGTTACTTCGACGAAGTACACGAATACGGCCGGGTTCATGAGCCTTCCCCGATAGCGACCGTCCCAGCCGAGCATTTCGGCATTGGGGGAGAAATTTTGCCGGCTGAACACTTCGTTGCCCCAACGATCAAAGAGGAGAAGGCGGTTGACCTGCAGCACCTCTTCGCTGGCCTGCACGTAAAACCAGTCGTTTTGTCCATCGCCGTTTGGAGAAAAGGCATTCGGAATATACACGGCGGAAGGCTCGGCCAGGGTGATCGTTGCCCGGTCCGTAGCCCGGCATCCCAGGCTGTCCTCCACCCACACGGTATAGGTCGTCGTTTCGGTGGGGCTTACCCATTGCGCCAGCATCCCTTCGGGCTGCGCAAAGGCCGAATCGGGCAGCCACCAAACGCGTACCGCACTGCCCGCGACTTCAGCAGTCAGGAGGGTACTGTCGCCCGGCTCCAGCACGGTGAGTTCGGCCTCCAGGGCCACTTCCGGAGGCACGGGGTCCACGATCTGAAAACTGGTGTCCCAGGTACAGCCCGCCACATCCTGCACGACGAGCTGATAGTTGCCCGGCAAAAGGACGGGAAAGTCGGATTCCGTGCCAAAAAATTCACCGTCCAGCGAATACAGGTAGGGCTCCAATCCACCCTGAACGGCTCCCACTTGCAGGCTTCCCTCCTGGCCGGGCAAACAGCCGGGTTGTTCCACCTGGAAGGCCACCTCGTCTATGGGAATACCGCGGGCTTGTACTTCCGTTGAATCGATGGATTCGCAGCCATTCACCAGATCGAAGACCCGCAACCGGTACTGGCCCGGTTCGGCAGCTGTTGTTACCAGGCTGTCGGCCGGCCCGCTCAGCAGGCCGTCGGGGGTGCTCCAGAAATAGGCAAAACGCGGCCCCTTGGAGGATCCACTGCCGTCCAGCACCACCTGTTCGGTGTCGCAATCCAGCTCCGGAGGCGCCTGGATCCGAACCTGCGGACGAGCCAGATCGGCGATCAGTTGCACGCTGGCATCGGCTTCACAACCGTTGGTCCGATCCTGCACCAACAAGGTGTAGATGCCCGGCTGATCAACGCTCAACTGCAAAAGGGTATCGGGCAACGGGGCCCCGCTGGGGCCCGTCCAGCTGTAGTCGAAGCCCGGCCCCTGGGAAGAGCCGCTGCCGTCCAGCACGCTCGTGGGCTGTATGCAGGTGATGGGCTCCGGTTCGGCCAGGCGGACCTCGGGCAGGCGAAAATCACCGGATACCTGGGCTACCGTGCTGTCGCTACAGCCATTCACCATATCCGTCACCACCAGGCGGTATTGCCCCACACCGCCGGTCGTTACCCCGGAGGTCTTCAGGTTGCCCTGCAGGGGGCTGCCCACCAGCGTGCGCCAGGCAAAGGAAAGCGGATGCCCGGCCGGCGAAAAGGAAGCCGAGCCGTCCAGGCCGGTGGAGTCGGTGCGGCAGTCGAGCTGGGGGGCTGCTGCCAGATTGACGATCGCCTGTGGAAAGACCGTATCCAGCACTACGGCGATCTGCCCGGAAGCCACACAGCTGTTGGCCGGATCCTGGATTTGCACTTCGTAGGTGCCCGCCTGGTTGATAAGTGGCGTGGGCGTATCCTGCCCGCCTGCAATGTTTCCGTCCGGGCTGGTCCAGGAATAGGAAGGAGCTGCCCCGGAACTGGTAATGCCCTGCGCACTCAAAAAGAGCGATTGGCGCGAGCAGGTCAGGCTGGTATCCCCACCCAACAGCAAGGTGGGCCGTTCGTCGTCCTGTGCGACCCCCACCGTATCGGTTGCCGCACATTGATTCGCCAGATTGGTGACTTCCAGCACGTACAGCCCTTCGGCAAATACTTCGGTGCTCGAACTGTCGGGATGGCTTAGGGGCTGGCCGCTGAGTTCTGTCCAGCGGTAGGCGTAATTGCCGGCCGGCTGCACGTCGGCATTCAGCCACAGTCCCAGGGCCTGGCAGTCGAGCGTATCGTCGGCGCCGGCAAAGACCTGCGGCAGGCTGGTATCTTCCGAAACCAGGACGCGCTGCTGCGCCCGGCATCCGTTGGACAGATCTTCGATAGAAAACTGGTATTCGCCCGCCTGACCTACGGTGAGGCTCGTATCAGCTTCGCAGTTTACAGCCTGCCCCGTGCCGTCCAGCGCACACCACTGGTAGTCGAACGGCCCACCCGTTTCAGGCAAGGACACCTCCAAGCGTATGGAATCCGCTCCACAGCCCAGGACGGTGTCCGGCAAGACCGGCAATACGGGCACCTCATCGCTCAGGCCAATCGCCACCGTATCCCGGGCGGAGCAGCCGTTGTCCTCGTCATTAACAATGATCCAGTACAGGCCGGCCCCACTCACCAGCGGCGTCGTGGAATTGCCGCCGGCCTCGATGAGGTCAGGAGCCGTACCAGACCACAGGTAGGTAATAGCCGGCCCGGTAGCGGAGCCCGAACCGTCCAGCGCCAGGAGCACGTCCTGGCAGCCCAACTGCCCGTCCGCACCGGCGTCGGCCAGCGGGGCGTCGAAGTCTTCTCCCACCTGAACGGTATCCGTGGCCTGGCAGGAGGTGAGCTGATCCGTCACCGTAAGTACATAGGAGCCGGGAGCGCCTACCTCCGCAAAGGGCAGAGTATCCGGCAGCAGGTCGCCATTGCCCAGGAAGGTCCATTGGTACTGATAGCCGGGATCCGGCGGTGCGATGGTATCGCCCAGCATTACCAGGCTGTCGCGACAGTTGAGAAACCGGTCGGGGCCGGCATTGGCCGGGGGGGCCTGCCCTTGGGCAACGACGACCACCTCCACAAAAGCCGTAAAGCCCAGCGAGTCCGTGGCCGTAAGGCGGTAGGTACCCGCTGCCGACACCACCGCCACCAGGCTGTCCGTCCCCTGCTCGATCGCACCATCCGGCGTGGTCCATGCCAGTGTACAGGTAGGGCAGGGCGCGCAAAAGCTGCCTTGCAGACTTACTGTGGGATTCGCACAGGTGATGGTATCCGGCTCGGCCACCTGTATGCAGGGATCGCAGGAAATGGTACTTATCGTGGCACTGTCTGTCGTCGTGCAGCCGTTATCCGTATTGGTGAGCAAAAGGGTGTAGGTGCCCGGCCCGTCAATGAGCAGGCCGGCCGTATCGGCCGGGCCGGCTATGGCCGGACCGCTCCAGGCGTAGGTGTAGATGCTGCTGTCGGGCATGATGGTGGGCGAGAGCAGGAAGGTATCCCGGTCGCAGGGAAAAATGGTACTGGCCAGCGAAACATCCGGCACAAAGCGATTTTCCCGCACCACCACAGCGGAAGTGGCCAGACAGCCCGATACGGGATTTCGCACCTCCAGGAAATACGTGCCGGGCTGATCCACCACGATGCTGTCGGCATCGCCCAGATCATTGGCAAACTCGTCCAGCCAGGTGTACTCGCCGGGGCTGGAACCGGCAGACGTCAGGGTCGCCTCGCTTTGCAGACAGCTCAGCGTATCCCGGGTACTGGCCAGGGCAACAGGCAAGAGCGTATCTGTTTCCACCGTCACTGCTGCGGTGTCGCTGGCACCGAAAACCTCGTTGGTCACAATGAGCTGATAATCCCCCGGGCAAACCACTTGCACCTGTGCCGTGCCCTGGCCGGTAGCAATGCAAGCGGCCAGCGGGGCGACCCACTGGTAAGTAATACCCGGACCGGAGCTGGAAGCCGAGCCGTCCAGCACAACGGAGCCCAGGCCACAGGTAAGCGTATCCGGCTGTGCAATGGCCGCCACGGGATCGCAGTTGGCCAGGACGAGCACCTCAGCGGTATCGGCGCAGTTCAGCCCGGTATTCTCTACCACCAGCGTGTACAGGCCGGTGGTATCCACGGTAGGCGTTAGCGTGTTGATGGAAACCGGGTTGCCCTCGAAATACCACTGAAAG
This sequence comes from Saprospiraceae bacterium, assembly GCA_020528935.1. Classification (GTDB taxonomy): domain Bacteria; phylum Bacteroidota; class Bacteroidia; order Chitinophagales; family Saprospiraceae; genus JAJDFU01. The sequence goes on from JAJDFU010000411.1 coordinate 12,065, forward strand.
GGAAAGCCCGGGCTGGAGCAGGTGGCGTCCAGGGTGGCATTGCCCGTCAGGCAATCGAGATAGACCGTATCTGCAGCCAGGCAGGCTACGGGGGTCCCGGTAGCCAGAGTGACTTCGGCGCTATCCACGGCCGTGCATCCGGTTTGTGTATTGGTGACGTGCAGGTAATACCAGCCCGGACAATCTACCGCAACGCTTTGCCCGGCGGCTGGCAGGCCGCTGCAATTGCCGTTCCAGTCAAATTGGAGATTGGCGGTCGGTCCTGAAGGATTCGCGCTGAGCACCAGTTCGAATTGCGAGCAACTCAGCTGGCCGCCCGGTCCGGCATCCGCCGGAGGGGGATCCCGTCGCAGTACGACGGTAGTGATATCCACGCCGCTGCAGCCGTTGGTGGTATCGGTAACGGTCAGCACGTACACCCCGCTCGTATCCACGACGGCCGTTGGCTGGTCAGCCGCCCCTGTGATGTTGCCCTCATTGGGGTTCCAACTGTAGACGAATTCGGGCCCGAGGCTGGTATTGGGACCACCCAGGGTGAGCGTCGTGATCAGGCAGGTCAGGCTGTCGAGCAGCGGGCCGCTGTCGGCTACCGGGGAAATGGTATCTGCCTGTACCTGGACCGCTGCCGTATCCCGGCATTGGTTGCTGCTGTCCAGCACGATGAGTTCGTATAGACCGGGCTGACTGACCTCCGGCTGCAGGCTGGCTTGCCCGGCCAGGAGGCCCGGTCCCGTCCAGCTGTACTGGAAGGCCGCGCCCTGACTGGAGGGGGTCGCGTCGAGCAAGATGCTGGTATCGGCACAGGTGAGGGTGTCCGGATCGGCGATGGCGGCCTGGGGCGGCAAGGTGTCGGTGGCTACCCAAAGGCTGTCGATGGCCGAGCAGCCGTTTTGCGTATCGGTCACTTCCAGGGCATACCAGCCGCCGCAGTCAATGAGCGGACTGGTGGTACTCCCCCCGCTCAGGATGCAGGGCCCCTGCCAGCTGTAGCTGATGGCCGGGCCGGCGGCCGAAGCGGAGCCGTCCAGTGCGAGCTGGGCCAGCGCGCAGTTGAGAGCCGTATCGGCCCCGGCATTGGCCAGGGGCGGCAGGGTGTCGGCGGTTACTTGCACGGCAGCTGTATCCGCGCAACCGTTGCGGGTGTTGCGTACAATGAGTTGGTAGGTACCACCGGCATCCACATCTACACTTAGGGTACTGGTGTCGGTCAGGATATTCCCGCCGGTAGTGGTCCACTGATAGCTCATTTCCGGGCCGGTGGAAGTACCTGCCCCACCCAGGGAAATAACCGGATCGGTGCAGGTAAAACTCGTATCCGGACCCGGATCGGCAATCGGAGGCTGCAGATCGCCAACGACCTGTATTTCAGCCGTATCGGTACAGGTCAGGCCAGTGGCGGAAAGACTTGCCACCAGTATATATCGTCCGGTATCTGTAGCTGATTGCAAGGGGCTGGTCCCCAGCAGAAGCCCCCCGGGTCCGATCCATTGCAACGCCTCGGCGGTGGAGCCGCTCCCGTCCAGGACGACCTGCGGGCTTGCACAGGTCAGGGTGTCGGGCGGCACGATCTGCGCCTGTGGCTCCAGCACGGTAAGATCGAGCTGTACCAGGCTGTCGCAGCCCAACTGGGAGGTCAGCACCAGCTCGTAAAAACCGGAGGTCGTAAAGGTGCTGTCGCCCAGATCGTAACCGGTACCGGTGCAGATGGTATCCGTGACCGGGGTGATGATGGAATCCAGCACGGTGAGGTCCAGGTTGACGATGCTGTCGCAGCCCACCGAAGAGACCAGCGTGTCGGAATACAGGCCGCTCGTGAGGTAGGTATTGGGTCCTACGGGAATGGCCCCCCCATTGCAGAGGGTGGTATCCAGGTTTATCACCACCGGCGGTTGCACGGTGAGGTTGAGGGTAAAAAGGCTGTCGCAGCCGGCCTGGGTGGTGAGGGTTTGTGTGTACGTGCCGCCGGCGAAATAGGTGGAATCCCCTACCTGTACGCTGTCGCCCAGGCAAATGAGGGTATCCAGCACCACCGGGGGTGGCGGTGCCTCAATGCGTATGGCGTAGCAATTCTGTGAAAAGCTGCCGCAAAAGGTCGGACTGAGGCTCTCCACGTCCATGCGAATATCATCCAGGGCAGCGGTGCCGTCGGCCGGCGGAAGAAGCAGGCTGTCGGCCAGCAGGTAGCTCAGGCCACAAACTTCGTAATCACCGGCTGGAGCATTGGCCAGGTCCACCCGGTCCAGATAATCCACAATGAAACCCGATTCGCTCAGCACATAGGTATAGCCAAACTCGCTGGTATCGGGCGGTGCGACGGGAAAATCGTAATCCACGGCCAGGTCCAGGTCGAGGATGGTGTCGTTTTGGCAAATGAGCGTATCCAATCCGCCTTCCAGTTCGCCGCCTTCGGCAAAGCAGCAATCGAAACCCAGCTCGTCGCAAAAAAGGAGACGCACCCAGCGGATGGAGCCGTCGTAGGTGGCGGCGCCGTTATCGTTCTCCCAGTACAATTCCCACTCGCCATTGGCCGGCCCGTTGTCAAACGCATCTTCCAGACAGCCCTGGAAAGGGTAATAGGCACCGGTGTAGTTGCCGCCGCTCACGAAGGTGTTGTTCAGGTTATTCCACTGGTTGGTAAAGCCCGGATCGGGCAGCGCCATAGCTGAACAGGGGATGAAGCTGATGTTCCAGGTGGCGAAGAGGGTAAAGGCAAATTGCTCGTTGGTGTTGGGCCCGGTGAGCTGCACGCTGTCGCCGGCCGGCGAAATCAGCCACAATTGCAGGTCTTCCACGTATTCGTGCGTAAAGCCCAGCTCAATGCCGCACAGGCCCTGAGCGGGATCAGACAGGTCGTCGTTGACCAGGTCGGTGATCTCGATAAGCAGGCTGCCGGTGGAATTGGCCGGAATCTGGAGCGTGTCGCTCCAGCCGCAGTTTTGCCCCCACAAAAAAGCGGGAAGAATGAGTATATGCCACAGGATCAGTACGCTCCGCATCATGTTGGAGGCGATAAATCGCTTTTGGGATTGACCAAAAATACACAAAACTCAAGACCGACAGAAGTGCACCGGTGTATGCAGGAAGGCAAAAATGAAACGCAGGAAGCGAAAAGGTATTGTTCTCCACCGGCTCTGAAGGGCCGGCCATCGGAAACCACTTGCCCCCCTGAAGTGTAGTACCTTTACAAGTGCATGAATCCACATCCGGCTGTC
>JAJDFU010000341.1 GCA_020528935.1 Saprospiraceae bacterium
CCGGCATGGCTTGGGTTCCGGTGCGGGTGGCAGCCTCGGCATCGGGGTGAAAACGGGGCGTGTGCAGGGCGGGCAGGCTTTCGCCCCTTTCCTGCGCTGCGGCCAGCTCGGCGGGATCGCTCGCACCCAGCCAAAACATGCATAAGGGCACCTTGGCATCGGTGCGGCCGTAGCGGCCGAAGTCCTCGCCCACCATTTTGGGGGGCATTTCTTTCACCCGGGCTTCCCCCAGGCTGCGCTCCCAGGCGGCAGCGAGTTGCTCGGTCAGTTGCGGGTCGTTGTACAGGCTGGGGGTATATTCTTCGCGCAGGTCCAATACGGGGTACAGTGTTTGCGGTACGCCCGAGGCTATGGCTTCGCCCCGGCAAATGCGTCCGATCTTGTCGAGCAAGTCCTGGCGCACCTCGTCGGAGTAGGAGCGGAGGGTGAGTTCCAGCTTCCCCTCGTCGGGGATCACATTGCCCTTCGTACCGCCGTGGATGGAGCCCACAGTGATGACGGCCGGCTCCAGGGGCGAGATCTCCCGGCTGACGATAGTCTGTAAGGCCAGCACGATGCGGGCCGAGAGTACCACGGGGTCCAGCGCACGTTCCGGAATGGCGCCGTGGCCGCCGCGGCCGCGCACGGTGATGTCCAGCATGTCCACATTGGCCATGGCGTAGCCCGGGCAGAGGCCGATTTCGCCGGCGGCCAGGTCGGGGGTGACATGCAGAGCCAGGGCGTAGTCGGGCCGCGGAAAGCGCTCATAGAGCCCGTCGGCCAGCATGGCTTTGGCGCCACCGGAACGCTCCTCTGCCGGCTGGGCGATGCAAACCAGGGTGCCCGACCAGTCCGCTTGCCGATCGGACAGCTCTCGTACCGCACCCACCAGGACGGTCATGTGCACATCGTGGCCGCAGGCGTGCATGACGCCCACCTCTCGTCCGCTTTGGTCCTTAGCCTTTACCTGGCTGGCATAGGGCAGGCCGGTATCTTCAGTGACGGGTAGCGCGTCCATATCGGCTCGCAGCAGCACGGTAGGCCCCTGACCGTTGCGCAGCACGCCTACTACGCCATGGCCGCCCACCCTTTCGGTCACCTCCAGCCCGGCCCGGCGAAACTCCTGTGCCAGGCGGGCAGCCGTGGCCTTTTCCCGGAAGGACAACTCCGGATTCCGGTGGAGATGCCGATAGAGCTCCATGAGTTGACCATCCTGGCCGGGCAGAATCGCGGACGTGGCCAGTACAGCCAGCAGGATGAGGATCAGGCGGTAGTGCGCCACAAAACAAGCCATGTTGCCAAATTTTATTTGGTAGTGATTTGGTGTTTTCGGTAAACTCCGACTTTTTGCCTACTTTCCCAAACTATTTATGGAAGCGATTGACAGCGTAAAAATCAACTTTAATCCCGAACAGCTCTTCTGGTTAAACCTCTGCCTGGGCTTTTTGATGTTTGGCGTGGCGCTCGACCTGAAGGTGGGCAACTTTCGCTACGTGCTGAAAAACCCACGGGCGTCTCTGCTGGGCTTGGCCTCGCAATTGCTGCTGTTGCCCCTGCTCACGCTGGTCCTCATCTGGATCTGGCAGCCCCCGCCCAGCGTGGCACTGGGCATGATCCTCGTGGCGGCTTGCCCGGGCGGTAATGTGTCCAACTACGCTGTGCACCTGGCCGGCGCCAATTCCGCCTTGTCCATCTCGCTGACTACCGTCACCACGCTTTTTGCGGCCGTTATCACGCCCGTATCTTTCGAGCTCTTTTCCCAATGGATACCCGGCGGCCGGGGCCTTCGGGAGGTCATTTCCCTGGAGTTTGGCAGTATGCTGCGCATTTTTTTCACGCTCATTTTGTTGCCCCTGGCCTTGGGGATGAGCCTGAATCGCTGGCTGCCAAAACTCACCAAGCAGCTGCGCCGGCCGGTTCGATGGCTCTCCATGGCCATCTTCATCGGCTTTGTGATCGCCGCCCTGTTCGCCAACGGGGAGGTGATTTCCGAATATCTGGGCCTGGTATTTACGCTGGTGCTCGTACACAATGCCCTGGCTCTGACTACCGGCTACACGGCAGCCAACCTGGCCGGGCTTTCCCTGCGCGATACGCGAGCCGTTGCCATTGAGACCGGCATCCAGAATTCCGGCCTGGGGCTGATACTCATCTTCAATTTTTTCGACGGCCTGGGTGGCATGGCCATGATCGCCGCCTGGTGGGGCGTCTGGCACCTCATCTCGGCCTTTACGGTGGCCATGTGGTGGCGTTCCCGGCCGGCGGAAGCCCTTTCAGCCGGTGCCTAGTGCGTGTTGCCGGACCAGAGTTCCGTATCTTGTAACAAAAAATATGAGCTATGCCCTTATTACCGGTGCTTCTTCGGGCATTGGTTATCACCTGGCCCGCCAGTTTGCCGCGGACGGCATTCCCGTGATCCTGGTGGCGCGCAGTGCGGATAAGCTGGCCGCGCTGGCCCACGAACTGGAGCGGGATTACGGCATCGATGCCAAAGCCTGGCCGGCCGACCTGGCGCTGCCCAATGCTCCCCAACTGGTGCGCGATCAGGTGGAAGCCTGGCAGGTGCAGGTGGACTACCTCGTCAACAATGCCGGCTTTGGACTGTTTGGCCGCTTCGATCAGACGGCCTGGCAGCGGGAACTCCAGATGATCCATCTCAACATCACGGCGCTCACCCATCTCACCAAGCTCTTCGGGCTGCCTATGGTGGAGCGCGGCCGGGGGCACATTCTCAACCTGGCCAGTACGGCTTCCTTTTTTCCCGGTCCGCTCATGGCCGTGTATTACGCAACGAAGAACTATGTACTGGCTTTTTCCGAGGCCATTGCCCAGGAGTGGAAGGAAACCGGGGTGAAGGTGACGGCCCTCTGTCCGGGGCCTACGGCAAGCGGCTTCCAGGAGGCTGCGGAGCTTGAAGAATCCAATCTGGTGGCCGGCAAAAAACTGCCCACGGCCGAAGAAGTGGCCACCTTCGGATATCAGCAAATGCGAGCCGGCAAAGTGGTGGCCGTGCATGGCTTGAACAATACCCTGCAAACGCTGGCTCCTCGTTTTCTGCCCCGGGGCATGGTGCGCCAAATGGTACACAACGCCCAAAAAGCCAGTGAATAAAGCTGCATCAATCCTCCGGCCCGCCCATGCGGTCGAACAGGAAGTGCAGGCCGATCTGCGGGAGGATCATATTGGTGCGGGCTGAGCGAGGAATGAGCACGTCCTCCACATTGTCGGGATCGAGCACTTCCATGCTGTCGTCCAGCACCAGAAAATCCAGGCGCGAACCAAAGAGAAAAGCACAGCGGAAGTCGATCAGGATGCCGCCGCTTCCCCCGCTGAGGTCGAGGTGGACGCCCAGCGCGCCGCCGTAGCTGAGAGCGATGTCGTTTTCCAGGCTGCGCGAGTCGAGCAGGATTTTGTCATCGGGTATCTGCGTGTCGTAGAGTTTTATCCGGGTAAAGAAGTTCTTGAAGCCGAACATGCCGTCCAGATAGGGTTGCAGGACGAAGTCCAGCGGCGGCTTGGCCCGCAGGACCAGGTGGCCGAGAAAGGCCGAGTTCTTGACCACGAAGCGGCGATCCAGGAATTCGGTGAATGGCCCCTGCTCGATGACCAGCGTGTAATCCGTGCTTCGTCGCTGAAAGACCATGCCCCCCAATTCGACTCCCAGCTGAAAAGGCGTTCCTTCCAGCCCCAGCAGCAGGCCGCCCGATCCTCCGAAGCCCAGGTCGTTGAGTTTGTCGTCGAACTCGTCCAGCGGGATTCCCAGCTGAAAATCTCCGTACAATTCCACCTGGAGTTGAGCCCGGAGCATCGGTCCGGAGAGCATGCAAAAAAGCAGGGCGAAAAAGAGGGGGTGTTTCATAACCGGAGATTTATACGAGCAATATTAGCCCCTATCCTATATTTATTGGCCGCATTTCGCTTTTTTTCTAAATTTAGCCGACGAACTATCCTGATCATCATCTAAAAGACCAACGAAGCATGAAATTTGAACTGTTCAAAAGTGAAAAAAACAACAAGATCTATTTCAACCTCAAAGCCTCCAACGGTCAGATCATCCTGCAAAGCCAGGGCTATGCCGATAAGGGGGGCGCTAAAAACGGCATTGAATCCGTGAAAAAGAACTGCGGTGATGATGCCAATTTCGAGCGCAAGGAAGCGGCCAACGGCAAGTTTCACTTCAACCTGCTGGCGGCCAACAAACAGATCATAGGATCCAGCCAAATGTACGCTTCGAAAGAGAATATGGAAAATGGAATTGAGTCGGTGAAAAAGACCGCTCCCAAAGCGGAAATCGTGGACATGACGGCTGCCGCCTGAGGCATAGCATAAAAAAGAACCATTAAGGCTTTGTCCGGCAGCGGTCAAGGCCTTTTTTGTGCCTATGCGTCGAGTAAACCTCTGGTCCAGCCCCCGCAACGTATCCACGGCCCTGATGTACGCCTTTGCCCAGCGCGCCGACACCCAAGTAGTGGACGAGCCCCTCTATGCGGCCTATCTGGCCCGCTTCCCGGAATTGGACCATCCCGGCCGCGCGGCGATACTGCGCAGCCAGCCCACCCTGGCTGAAACGGTGATCGACCGGATGCGGAGCGGGCCCTGCGAGCGGGCTGTGGTGGTGTTCAAGCAAATGACGCATCACCTGACCGGCCTTTCCGACTGGTCGTTCGCGCTGGAGATGGCCAATGTGCTGCTCATTCGGGATCCGCGGGCGATCATTGCCTCCTACAGCCGGGTCATCCCTGAGCCCACCCTGCAGGATGTGGGCATTGGGCTGCAGTACGAGCTGTTCGGTTTTTTGCACAAGCGCGGAGCCTTGCAGGCCGTGCTGGATGCGCGCGAGCTGCTGCTGGACCCCCCGGGCGTGCTGCGGCAGCTTTGCAGCCGCCTGGGCATCCCCTTCGAGGAATCCATGCTGAGCTGGGCGCCCGGCCCCAGGCCGGAGGACGGGGTGTGGGCCGGGCATTGGTATCACCGGGTGCATGGCTCGAGTGGGTTCGCTCCTTATGAGGAGCGAAAGATTGAACTCGACGAGCAGCAGGAGGCACTGGCCGCCAAATGCAACCCTCTGTACAAGACGCTTCAGCAATACGCCCTTCGCGCTTCGCGGTGAAACCCCAATGCACCTATGCTCCAGCAATACGACTCCCGAAACGACAACCTGCTCATTTACATCAACGGCAAGCTGTATCCCCGGGCTGAGGCCCGGGTATCGGTCTTCGACAGCGTGGTTCAGGGCGGAGACGCGGTTTGGGAAGGCCTGCGGGTTTACGACGGCCGCATCTTCTGCCTGGACCGCCATCTGCAGCGGCTTCGGGATTCCGCCCATGCCCTGGCCTTTGCCCAAGTACCGGAGATGGAAGAGGTCCGGCAGGCCCTGTTCGACACCCTCCGCGCCAACCGGATGCGCGACGGGGTGCACATTCGCCTTACCCTTACCCGGGGCGAAAAGATTACCAGCGGCATGGATCCGCGACTCAACCAAAGCGGTTGTACCCTGATTATTTTGCCGGAATGGAAGCCGCCGGTATATCCCGAAGCGATTAGCCTGGTCACGACCTCCGTACGGCGCAACAGCCCGGCCCACCTGGATTCCAAGATTCATCACAACAACCTGCTCAACAACATCCTGGCCAAGATCGAGGCCAATGTGGCCGGGGCCGATGCCGGCCTCATGCTGGATGCCGACGGCTTTGTGAGCGAAGCCAATGGGGTGAATGTCTTTTGTACAAGACAAGGAGTGGTGTACACGCCCTATGCCGATGCCTGCCTGCCGGGCATCACCCGGGGGGTCGTATTGGAGATATGTGCCGACCTGGAGATACCGGCTTTCGAGAAGCGGCTTTCGCTTACGGAGTTCTACACCGCTGATGAGGTGTTCGCGACCGGTACGATGGGTGAGATTACCCGCGTAGGGATGATCGACGGACGATCTGTCCGAAACCGAGGCCAAAGTGCGGTCCTGCAGCGTATCCGGGCCCGGTTTGGTGAATGGACACGGCATAAAGGCACCCCCCTTCCGTTTTGACTTGTTTTTCTTTGCTCCGAAAGATCTACCCAATCATGGCTGCATCCCAACTGCTCGATATGCTTCCGGAATTGGCCGAAGCTTTGCAAAACGGCCGTCCCGTCGTCGCCCTGGAATCGACCATCATTGCGCACGGCATGCCCTATCCGCAGAATGTGGAAACGGCCCTGGCCGTGGAACAGGCCGTGCGCAAAGCGGGTGCCTTGCCGGCCACCATCGCCATACTGCACGGGCGCCTGAAAGTGGGCCTCACAGCGGACGAACTGGAGCTGCTGGGCAAGCGTGGCCCGGCGGTGACCAAATGCAGCCGGCGCGACCTGCCCTTCGTGGTGGCCCGGAAGGGGCACGGTGCCACCACAGTAGCGGCTACCATGCTCATAGCTCACATGGCCGGCATTCCTCTTTTTGCTACCGGAGGCATCGGCGGCGTGCACCGGGGCGCAGAAACCAGCATGGACATTTCGGCCGATCTGCAGGAGCTGGCCCGCACCCCCGTGGCCGTCGTCAGTGCCGGAGCCAAGGCCATACTCGACCTGGGCCTCACCCTGGAATACCTGGAGACCCGGGGCGTGCCCGTTATCGGCTACCGCACCGATCGCTTTCCGGCCTTCTATGTGCGCGACAGCGGCCACGAGCTGGACTACCGGCTCGATAGCCCGGCGGAGATCGCGGAACTCATCCGGCTGAAGCGGGAGCTGGCGCTCGACGGTGGCCTGCTCATCGCCAACCCCATCCCCGAGGAAGACGAGTTGGCGCATCGCGCCGCGCACGAGGCCATCCAACAGGCCATCGCAGAAGCCGAAGGCCGAGGCATAACCGGCAAAGCACTCACGCCCTTTCTCCTGGCCCGCATCGCGAAACTCACCGGTGGCGAAAGCCTGCGCAGCAATATTCAACTGGTACTCCATAACGCCCGTCTGGCCGGTGAGGTGGCAGTGGCTTTGGCCGGCCGAAGAGGAGGACCGACTGACAGCCATTCGGCAGCCTGATTTTTCTGCTATTTTTATCCTTGAAACCCTAATATACCGATAGCAAAAAGAT
>JAJDFU010000625.1 GCA_020528935.1 Saprospiraceae bacterium
ACCTCCTGCCCCCCTCCAAAGTTGTATTTGGTTAGTTTGTTGTGGCGAATTAGTTGATGTCCTGGATTATGAACCAGATCCCTGAGGGCCCCATGGCCCTGGTGAGCTCACAAAAGGCGCGGTGGAGCCTGTTGAGGGGATAATTCCCGCCGCCCCCGTCGGTACCTACCAGGTTGATGACCATGGGCAGGATTAGCAGGTCGTCGCCGCCGCGGTCGTAGGCCCCGGGGTCGGCCTGGTAGCGTTCCAGCCAGGGGTTGTCGTAGTCGGGTGTGGCACAGGTGCGGAGGGCGTTTTGCTGGGCGCGCAGTCCGGCCAGGAAAATAAGAGCGAAGAAGAGTGTAAGACCGTATTTCATGAAAGGATGTGTTGGGAAAGCCGCCTCATCCGGCTTCCGAAATAAGCAAACTGATTCCGAAGAAAAAGGTTGAATGCGAGCCGGATAGCTGATTCAGAGGCCGGCCGGGCCGGTTTTGGGATGTGTTTTTCCAACATAAGAAACGCATGCAAAAATAGAAAACAGGCAGATTCCGGTTTGGATCCCCTGAGCTGATTTTCGTCCCCGATTGAACAAAAGACCGAAAACGATTACTTTAGCCGCACGCTGATAACAACCCGAAACCCGCAATCAAACAACGCAAAAAACCCGCAAAGGCATGAGCAAAGTTACGGTAGTAGGTGCAGGCAATGTAGGTGCAACCTGTGCCAATGTACTGGCCCACAAAGACCTCGTCAAGGAAGTGGTATTGGTGGACATCAAGGGCGATCTGGCCCGGGGCAAGGCCCTGGACAGCTGGCAGCAGGCGCCCATCGATTACTACAGCACCTATTTGGTCGGTACGGAAGACTACGCCCACACCGCCGATTCGGACATCGTGGTGATCACCGCCGGCGTGCCGCGCAAGCCCGGTATGAGCCGCGACGACCTCATCAGCACGAATGCGAAGATCGTCAATTCAGTAGTGGATGCCGTCATGCAACACTCCGCCAACCCCATCATCATCGTAGTGTCCAATCCTCTGGACGTGATGACCTACGCGGCCTACAAGGCTGCCAAGCTGCCCGACCAGCGGGTGTTCGGCATGGCGGGCATTCTGGATACGGCGCGGTACCGGGCGTTCCTGGCCACCGCACTGTCGGTATCGCCCAAGGATATTCAGGCCGTGCTCATGGGGGGCCACGGCGATACCATGGTGCCCTTGCCGCGCTATACCACCGTGGCGGGCATTCCGGTTACCGAACTCATTGCCCAGGACAAGCTCGACGCCATCGTGGAGCGCACGAAAAAAGGCGGGGGCGAGCTCGTGAAGCTCATGGGCACTTCGGCCTGGTATGCACCGGGGGCGGCCGCAGCCCAGATGGTGGAGGCCATCGTGAAGGACGAAAACCGCATCTTTCCCTGCTGTGCCTTGCTCAAAGGGGAGTACGGGCACAAAGACATCTTCCTGGGGGTCCCCGTCAAGCTGGGCGCCAACGGCATTGAACAGCTCATCGAGTTGGAACTGAATGCCGAAGAGATGGAACTGCTAAACACCTCGGCCGGCCACGTGCGCTCCGTCATGGAGGTATACGACAAGATGGCCGTTTGACGGAACCGCCGGCCGGGGAATGGTCGGTAGCCTCCTGCTGCTCTGCAACGGGAGGCAGGCTCGCGCTCCGTGAATAGAGCCCCGGCCGGCAACCCGGTTTAGCAAAAAGCGAAAGACCTTTCGGTTAAACCTTTCCGGATCTGTATCGTTTTTCTGATTACCTGAATGCGTAAAACCAAACGGACATGATAGGTTCTTCTTCCGAATTGCAGGTCGTGATGGACGGCATGACCACCAATACGGGCGACTCCCTGCGGTCGCTGTCGGAGGGTAAGCCTGTTCTGTTGGTCTTCCTGCGCCACTTCGGGTGTACCTTTTGCCGCGAGGCCCTGGCCGACATCGCCAGGGTGCGCCGGGAGCTGGAAGACTCCGGCATCCGGCTCATCTTTGTGCACATGACCGACTTCGAAACGGCCAAACGCTACTTCCATCGCTACGATTTGGAAGGGGCGGTGCACATCTCGGATCCCCATTGCGAGTACTACGCCGCCTTCGGCCTGGTGAAAGGCAACTTCACGCAGCTCTTCGGCCTGCAGAGCTGGATCCGCGGCTTCCAGGCCGGTGTGCTGGACGGCCACGGCGTGGGCGTCCAGCTGGGCGACGGCTTTCAGATGCCCGGTGTATTCGTCATCCAGGATGGAGAGGTCAAATCCAGCTTTATCCACAAACTCGCTTCGGACCGGCCCGACTACATGGATCTGGTGAAGTGCTGTGCCCTGGCCGATTGAATGCCTTCCCTTCCCTCCGGATTTGACCGTTCCTTTAACCAATGCAGTTGAACTTTTCTCTTCACGTATGTT
>JAJDFU010000138.1 GCA_020528935.1 Saprospiraceae bacterium
AAAAGGAACGGGTGAGGGTGGGTATGCCGGAAAAGTTGGCCGGAGAGGCCCGGATCAGGAGAACGCGCTCCGTCACATCGGCCGAGGGAATGTCGCACAACAGTTTTTTAGCGACCCGATGGGCGCGCCGGCTCACTTGCAGCCCGCCGGGAAGGTGGCCGTCGGTATGGCACCCCCGGTGGATCGCTTCCTGCATGACCGCCCAGATGCGCAGGAGGCCGGTGTCGATCTCGGCATCGCTGCGCCAGCAGCGCTCATTGTCCCGCACGATATCTGCTATGCGCAAGCCCTCCCGGCGACAGTGGCGGAGCAGGTCGTCGCCTTTTTCCACCGGCCAGGGCAGGTCGACAGGATCTTCCTGTGCCGTTTCCCCTTCCTTTACCACAAAACCTCCGCCTACGGAATAGTAGGTGGCCTGATGCAGAAGGAGTTCGCGGGGGCCCAGGGCCTGAAACACCAGGCCGTTGGCGTGATCGGGCAGGCGCTCGGAAAAGTGGAAAATGATATCGGTATTGGGATCGAAGGGGATGCGCTTGTGCCCACCCAGGCCCAGGTGCCGCTCGGCTTCAATACGGGCGGGCAGGCGGTGTACCTCCTCTACGGGTATGGTGACGGGGTCGCAGCCGCAAAGCCCCAGGAGCAAAGCCACATCCGTGCCGTGGCCTTTGCCGGTGAGGGCCAGGGATCCGTACAGCTGAACCCGCACGCCCCGGATGTGGTGCCAATGCCGGCTGTGCCGCAACTCCTGTACAAAGCGTTCGGCAGCCCGCCAGGGACCAAGGGTGTGCGAACTGGAAGGCCCTATGCCGATCTTCAGCATATCAAAGACACTAATGGATTCCATACATCGCGATTTGACGCCTTAAATGTACGATCTCCAGATGTCTCCTGTATTAAATCCCAGGCCTTTTGATGACTTTCTTATGCGGTTTTAAGGGTCAAATGCCTCTAAAGAATATGACATTCCCGCTTGCCGTTTACCTGCCGAAGACATGGCGGACAGGATGTAGGATTTCAAGGACAAAAGGGCCTTTTTCGGTTGGCATTCCCGACCGTCCGGATTTCCTGCCGAAGATATGGCAGGCGGGTTATCCTTGAAACCGCATTTGGCAGCCGCCAATAAAAGCACCCCTTTGTACCGAAGCATACAAAAGCAAAAGGGAGATCAAAATCTTTAGGGGAAGTCGGCTCTAGGCCGGCGGGGCAATGCGGATCTTATCCTTGATAGACTGTATGAGGGCCGGAGAGGGCTTTCTGCGGTGCACTTTACTCTTTAAAAATTCCCGAAATGACTTTTCCTGGGACAATATCCTGAGGTAGGCTGGATTGGATTTTATCTCTTTTAACAAGTCGCGTTCGGCGTGCTCGCTCAATTCATTATCCAGGTACATGGTCACCTTGCGAATGAGTTCTTGATGGTTGTGCTGTCCGTCCATGATCAACAGAATTTTAATCTGGTTTGGAAATCCCGGGAGTACAATCCCGACGTACTACAAAAAACATCCAGGTCAGCAGTACGGAAAGCCTCCTGGTGTTTGTCTTTAGGGGATATGAAACATGGGATGAGGGGCATCGGGTTCTTGCTGATTAAGCCTTGTACCCGACTATTGAGGGCAGCGCCTACTTCAGGATTTGGACCGGTAGTCCTTATAGCCTTTGGATTCGGCGTACTCTTTGAGCTTGTCCTTGAGCATATTCCGGGCCCGGTGCAAACGGGAACGCACCGTACCGATTGGAATATCCACGATTTTTGAAATTTCTTCATACGTAAATCCTTCAATATCGCAGAGTAAAATGACGACCCGAAAATCCACGGGCAGGGAGTTGATGGCGTTGGTCACTTCATCCCCGATCATCTCTTCGAACATCTCCTGACGAAGATCCATGTAGCTGCTATAGCTGGTATCTTCCTCATCGTGATAGTTCACGATCTCCTCGTAGTCTACTTGTGTGGGTCGCTTAGTCTTTCGACGATATTGATTGATGAATACGTTCTTCAAGATCTTGAACAACCACGCTTTGGCATTCGTGCCCTCGCGGTAGCGATCAATGAAGCGAAATGCTTTCAGATAGGTTTCTTGGACGAGGTCGTTGGCATCATCCTCATTGTACGTGAGGTGATAGGCAAAAGTAAAAAGCGCATCGATCTGAGGAAGGAATTCCTCCTCGAAAATGCGATCGTACTTTTGGCGCTCTTCGTTGGTCATCACCTTTGTAAAAGTAGTAAAAAAACCAAAGGTATGACTTCATCCGAACTCGCAAACTCAACAACTGAGCGGCCTGAAAAATAGTTCCGGCCAGTTGGAAAAAAAGCCTTTACAGATGCAGACGCCTGCGGGGCAGGGGCTGGATCTGGGTGACGTAATCCTCAAACCAGTGGAGGGG
>JAJDFU010000586.1 GCA_020528935.1 Saprospiraceae bacterium
CCCCGGGATGGGGCCTCTCGGTGGCCCCGCAGGCGAGGGCGGGGCTTCCGGGAAAAGGCCAGCGTGCCGCCGGGGGCGGCATCCACTGGAAACCACAGCCCGTGGCGGCTGCAAAAGCGGCCCAAGGCTTCCAGGGCGTCGAAGGAGCCGGTAGCTGTGGAGCAGGCCGAACCCACGGCGGCGACAACCTGCAGGCCCTCGGACTGCGCCTGCTGCAGGGCGGGCTCTAATGCGTCGGGATCGAGCGTATAGTCGGCGCGCACGGGTACCTTGATGATACCCCTTTCTCCCCATCCCATGATGCGCACGGCCCGGTCCACGCAGTAGTGGGCCTGTTCGCTGACCAGCAGCGCCAGGGGCTGCCGGTTGCCGTCCTGCCAGACATCATCGCTGGCTTTGGCGCTGCGGGCCGCCAGCAGGGCCGTGAGATTGGCCAGAGTGCCGCCGGAAGTGAGAAAGCCACCGGCCGAGTCGGGCCAGCCCCATTTTCCGGCCAGGCGGCTCACCAGCAGGCGCTCCACGGGAGTGCCCACCATACCCATCTCGTACACGCCCATGCCGTTGTTGAGCAGGTCGCCGGCCAGGCTGGCCAGGGCCGCCACGGGCGCCACCGGACTGAGCTGATGCCCCATATAGCGGGGATGATGATTTCGCACGCTTTGGTCCAGCAAGCCGGTGAATAATGCAGTGGGATCCGGATGCTCCTGAGCTTGCCAGTGGGCCCACCGGTGGTCCGGAGGCGACCAGGGTATAGCCTGTTCGAGCTCACCGGCAAGGGCAGCCTGCAGGTAATCGGCCAGCTGATCGATCAGGGCGTGGCCCTGTGCGCGGAAGGTATCGGGCGAGAAGGCGCGTTCAAGTCGGGTCATGCAATGAGAATAAGTTCAGCTGCAAGCTCTGGAAAATTTCTAAATTCCCACATAAATCCAGTCCTATGACCTTTGCCGAATACCGGACATTCGACGCCCTTGGCCTGGCCGAACTCATCCGAAGCGGGCAGGCGAGCCCGAAGGAAGTCCTGGCCGCTGCCCGCGAGCGGGCCGAATCCGTCAACGAACGCATCAACGCCATCATTCACCCCACGTATGGCGAGGCCGAAGCCCAGGTAGAGCGGGATCTGCCGGAAGGATCCTTTCGGGCTGTGCCCTTCCTCATCAAGGACCTGGGCCTCCACTGGGCCGGTCAGCCCATGCGCTCGGGCAGCAAAGGCTACGAGGGCTACCGCCCGGAGACGGACTCCTTCCTCATCCGCCGCTACCGCGAGGCCGGCCTGGTTTTTCTGGGCAAGACCAACACTCCGGAATTCGGCCTTACGCCGTATACCGAACCCGATCACTTCGGCCCGACGCGCAATCCCTGGAATACCGATCGCACAGCCGGCGGCAGCAGCGGCGGCTCGGCAGCGGCCATTGCGGCCGGCATCGTGCCCCTGGCCACGGCCAGCGACGGAGGCGGCTCCATCCGCATTCCGGCCTCTTGTTGCGGGTTGGTCGGCCTCAAGCCCAGCCGGGGGCTGCTGAGCCTGGGCCCACAGACCGGCGAACACTGGGCCGGCGCCGTGGTAGAGGGCTGCAACAGCAAGACCGTACGGGACACGGCCGCCTTCCTGGACATGGCGGCTGCCTTTGAACCGGGCGACCCTTATCCCAGCCCGGCCCGGCCTACATCTTACCACCGCCTCCTGGGCCAAAAGATCCCTCCCCTTCGCATCGGCTTCAGCACGGCTCATCCCCTGACCCATACCCTGGATGAGGCCTGTGTGCGCGCAGTACAACCACCGGCCCAATTGCTGGAGGAACTCGGCCACAAGGTGGAGGAAGTCCCCCTCCCGATCCAGCGCCCGGACCTGACCGAAGTGTTCATCACCATGGTGGCGGGACAGGCCTCGGCCACGGTGCGCGAAATGGGCGAGGCCATGGGGCGCAAGGTATCCCTAAACCAGGTCGAACCTTCTACTTTTGCCCTTTACCTGTTGGGGCGCAGCCTTTCGGCCAGCGAATACGCCTACCAGCGCCGGCGCTGGAACGACATCGGGCGGCGCATGGCCGCCTTCCACCAGGAATACGACCTATTGCTCACACCTACCGCCAGCCGGCGCCCCTTCCCCATCGGCAGCCTGGAGCCTTCCGCCGGGGAGCAACGCCTGATCGGACTCATCAACCGCCTGCGCCTGGGAAGCCTGGCTGCCGCCAATATCGAACAGCTGGCCGAAAAGGTCTTTTCCTACATTCCCTACACGCCCCTGGCCAATATGACCGGCCAGCCCAGCCTCTCGCTCCCCCTGCACTGGAGCGAGGACGAGCTTCCCGTAGGCGTACTCTTTACCGGACCTATCGGACAAGACGGCCTGCTGCTGCAGCTGGGTGCCCAACTGGAAGAAGCACGCCCCTGGAAGGGCAAGTATCCTCCGCTTTGAGAACAGGAAGCGCCAATGCCCCATCCAAATGAAAACCACCGGCCTTTCGGCAATACTTCTCCTGCTCCTGCTGGCCTGCCTGGCCACAGGTCGCCTGGCCGGCCAGAAGACCGACACCTTGTTTCTGAAAAACGGGGACCGGCTGATCGGGGAAATTAAGCGCCTCCAAAACGGCTATTTGTTTTACAATACCCAGCAGGCCGGCAATGTGCAGATCGAATGGGAAAACGTGCAGCGACTGGTTTCCGACAAAACCCTGGTAGTTCAGACCATGGACGGCGACCTCCTGGAGGGAAGTTTCATCCTTTTGAATCCCGAGCGGGTGATCATTTACGAAGGAACGGATACGATCTTCCTGGGGGATTCTTATTTTCTCAATACCCTCTACTCCGTCAAGGGCAGGTTCTGGCAGCGCTTTGACGGCAATTTCAACCTGGGGCTGGACTACACCCGGGTGAGTAATATTTTCCGTTCCAACATCGACCTCAAGCTTTCCTACCAGGACTCTAAAAACTACACCGATATCGGCTACAACGGCATTGTGACCAACGACCGAAATGCGGAGGAACAGTCCATTAATCGAACGTTTTTCACCAACTACGCCCACTTTTTTGCCAACAGTTGGTTCGTCAACCCCAAATACAGCCTGGAACAGAACTCCCAGCAGGGCATCGACCTGCGGCACATCATTTCGGGCCAGGTCGGAAGGGCCCTGCCGCTCGGGCGGAGCGTAAACACCCAGGCTGCCGCCGGGATCACGTACAACCGGGAAAAATTCTTCAACGAGGAGATCCAGCAAGCAGACTTCAACAATAGCCTGGAGGGTATGCTTTCGATCAAATTCAAGGCCTTTCGCTACAAAATACCGGAGCTGGACGTGAGCGCCGATTTCACCTTGCTGCCGGGCCTGACCGAATGGGGACGGTTGCGCATTGTCTCCAACCTGACTACTTCCTGGGAGTTGATCTCGGACTTCAATATCGCCCTGAGCGGCTACTACAATTTCGACAACCGCCCGCCCCGCGAATCGGCCGCCCGCGACGACTGGGGCGTCGTGTTTTCCATCGGATATTCGCTGTAGCGGCAGCTAGGGGGCTGCGAGAACGTTCGCAAACCTGCCGGAGCGACTCCAGTCCGGTAGTCGGTCCACTTGGCCTGGCAATGGCTACCTGAAAAATCCTTTCCGCTTCAGGTCCTTCGCAATGCGGGCGGTGAGTTCATCCATGACCTGCTCGCCATTGCCGTGGGCGTAGGAGTTGGATTTGCAGGAATACACGGCCTGCTCGCTGGACACATCGAAAAGGTGGGTTACCAACCGAACGAGCGTATTGCTGCCGAAAGAGCCCGGCTCCGGGGCCTTGCCGTACACGTGGTTGTAGTAGCTGTAGAAGTTGGCGTACTCGGCTGTGCCCGAATCCCCCGGCACGAACACGGGAAGTTCTTTGACCTCCACCGGGCGGCTCACCAGCACGGCGTCAATGCCCTGGTTGCTGAAGTACTTGCGGAAGGTTTCGGGGCTGATCGCCTCCTTGGCCGATATCCCGTCCAGGGAGGCTACGGCGGTCACGTTCTTCGTCGCCAGCTTTTTGACCATCTGGTCCTCGTAATATCGGCGAACGGCACCGTTCTTCGTAACCGCTATCACGAGCACCTTCTGGTAGACAGGCGACTCTATGGATTCGTCCGCCCAGGAATCCGTTATGGCACTGGTGGGCGATTTGCACTGCAGCAGGCTCAGGCCCAGCAACAGGCTCAGGAATACGGGCATTTTCATCGGCATTGGATTTTGGTTGACGGGATAAAGGTAGGGGTTCCCGCTTATTCGCCCGCCGGTCTTTTGATCCGTCCGATGCCGTTGTCGCCCAGGGAGCCCAGGTACAGGTATCCGCGGGCCTCTTCTACGCTGGATATCTGGTGAAAGCCGCCCTGCGGATCCTGCAAATTGTACTGCACGCGCCCTTCGCCATCCACGCCCAGCACGAAGCCGTACTTCCGGGGTTTGGGCAGGAAAGGCGGAGGCAGGCGCACCATCACCTTGCGCCAGAAGGGACGGGGCATCAGGCCGTCCAGCAGCGCGTTGCGGGGCGAGATCATAGCGAGCCAGAAGATGCCGGCGCTGCCCTGGGAAATGCCGTCGGGGAAGAAGGGCAGGTTGTCGAGGAAGAGGTCGGTCGTACCGGCCTTCGGGCCGCTCAGCCAATACCGCCGCACGCGGTACTTGCCGGTCTCATTGACCAGCACATACGACTGATCGTGTGCCAGGGCAATGCCGTTGGCAAAGTACAGGCTGTCCAGCAGGAGTTCGGTCTGCCGGGTAGCGGGGTCGTACACCAGCAAGCGTCCGTTTGGCCGGTGCTCCATGAGGTCCAGTTTGTAGCGATCAAAGGAAAACCTCCAGGAAGCATCCGAGAAATACACTTTCCCGTCGCGGGCAATTTCCAGGTCGTCGGCAAAGGCAAAGGGAAGATCGCCGTGCCCGGTGGCCAGCACCTCCACGCGACCGGAATCGGGGATGCGCAACAATCCGTTCACGGCATCGGCTACATACAAGCGGCCCAGGGAGTCGAAGTCCATGCCCAGGGGCCTGCCACCGGTAGCAGCAAAAACCTCCCGCCGGCCGCCGGGCCCGAAGCGATAGATATTGCCGTCGGCAGAAGCTCCGTACACTCGCCCCAGGCTATCGGCATCCACATCCTCGCATTGGGGGCACTGCCCCCGGTAAAGGACCTCAGCTGCTGCCAGGCGTTCATTAGGCGCAAAGGGGCCCGTAAGCCCGGGCGACTCCGGCGGTTGCCAGGAGGCCGGCTCAATAGGTACCGGCGAGAAGAACAGATAGCCCAAAAGGAGGAGAAAAGCAATACCCAGGAGTCTTCGGGTCATGGGAAGGGAGGTTTGAGTTTAGCAAATAGCAGGCCGTCCAGGTAGGCGCCGTCCTTGCAGTAGTACTGCCGCAGGTACCCCTCCTGCCGAAATCCGCATTTCAGCAGCACCCGCCGGGAAGCGTGGTTGTGGGTGAAGGAAATGGCCGACATGCGCACGAGAGGGCTGTGCGCAAACCAGAAGGCGCAAAAGGCGCGCACGCAGGCCGTCATAATGCCGTTACCCCAAAAAGGGCGGCCCAGCCAGAAACCGATCTCATCGGCATGCCCCTCGATGCCGGTTTTCAACTGCCGGACCACGCTGCCGATACAGGAGCCGCCGTCGCGCTGCCGAATGGCATACATGGTCGGTATGCCGTTTTGCACATTGGTCTTGCGGGCAATGGCGAGAAAGGCCTGGCCGTCGGCCCGGGTATAGGGATGGGGAATATTGAGGGTGTTGGCGTAGATGGCCGGATCGTTGGCGTAATGCACCAAGGCCTCCAGGTCGTGCAGGGCAAAAGAAGTCAGCTCAATGTCCGGATTGACGGCAATGGTCATAGCTCAAACAAAATAATGATCCTGCGCGGCACGGGCAAATGCGGGCAGTACGCAGCCTGTGAAAATGTTAAAAAAACGGACGGCCTGTAACGATCGGCAACTGCTGCATTAATACTAGTAAAGGCAATGGGCTGGAATGGGCATAAATTCAGAACTTGGGGTATCGCTGAATCCCGGCGCGCGTTCGCCGGCCCCCCATTCGATTATGACCCAGGAAGAACTCCAGCAAGAATGGAAACGCATTCAGGCTGCGCAGCGGCAGCCCGAGGCGTTCGGTCCCTTGTACGAGCATTACTTTGAGGCCGTCTACACCTTCATCTATCAGCGCACGCGAGACGAGCACCTGGCAGCCGACCTCAGCCAGGACACCTTTTTCAAAGCCCTGCAAAATCTGGGGCGCTATCGCCAGCGGCAGGTGCCCTTCAAGGCCTGGCTGCTGGTCATAGCACGGAACGAAATCAACCAGTACTACCGCGACAAGAAGCGGCCGGTACTGGTGGAGTCCGAGGCCTTGCTGGAGCTGATGGACAGTACGGAAACCAAGTGGGCGGAACCCGACCGGGACTACATTCCCATTTTGCTTCAGGCCCTCGGCCGGCTCGAGCCCGACAAACTGGAGCTTCTGGAATGGTTTCACTTCGAGAAACGATCCTTCCAGGAAATTGCCGATATGCTCAATGCGCGCCAGATGCTTCAGGCGGAAAGTCCCAGCCTCACCGAGGTTTCGGCCAATACCGTCAAGGTACGCACCAAGCGCGCTCGCGATAAAGTGGCTCAACTTATGAATGATTTACTGTCATCCACCTCTTAGCAGGGGTGCAATCCGCGCATCATGGAGCAACGCTACACCTTCCACGTGGACCCCGACCGCCCGAGCGAGGAACAGATCGCTCGCCACCGGGATTTTCAAGCTGTTCTGGCGCGCCACCGGATGGCAAGCCAAAGGATACAGCGCGACCGCAACCTGCGCAGATTGCGCCGGGCCACGGCCATAGCTGCAGCCCTGGCCCTGCTGGTGCTGGTGCCCCTACTGCTGACCAATCCCTCCGGTCCCGAATGGTCGCCCCAGCGGGCGGAAGCCCATTTTACCGACCGGCCCGGCGGCAATCCCTGTCCCCTATCCCCCTCTGACGGTGCCCACGCATCAGAGGGTGGAGAGCCCGGGGGCCACCGGCAGCATCAAAAA
>JAJDFU010000123.1 GCA_020528935.1 Saprospiraceae bacterium
CAGCCTGGGGATGGCCCGCAAGGGCGTGGGGGGCAAGGGTTGTGCGGGGAGCGACCCCGGGGGCGGGAAAGAAGCGGCCGAGAATCCCTTGCTGCGAAGGCTGGGCGAGGCCTAGGCCGGCCGTCGTGGCGAGGGGGAGGCCTCGCCGGATCCCGTGGCGTACCTCTACAAGACGATGATCGACACCCAGGCCTCGGCCGGCTACTTGCACGCGCAGTCCCGGAGCTTCCAGAGCCGGACCGGCTATCCACAGGGCCGGTTTGCGCAAAAGCTCAAACTGGTGGCCGAGCTGCTCACCACGGATGCAGACATCCACTTGTTCTACCTCACCCTGTCGGGCTTTGATACGCACGCCAACCAGGCCTTCCTGCAGCAGCGCCTGCTGAAGCAGTATGCCGAAGGCGTGGCCGCTTTCGTGGAAGACCTGAAAAAACATCGCTTGCTGGACGACGTGGTCATCCTCACTTTCTCGGAATTCGGCCGCCGCGTGGAGGAGAATGCCAGCCGGGGTACCGACCACGGCACAGCCAATAACGTCTTTCTCCTGGGCGGGCAGCTGCGCCGGAGCGGCTTCATCAATCCCGGCCCCGATCTGAGCCGCCTCGACCAGGGCGACCTGATCTATCGGATCGACTTTCGCCGCATCTACGCCGACCTGCTGGACCGGGTGCTGCAGGCGGATACCGGTCAGGTGCTGGGCCGGCGCTTTGAGGGGCTGGGGGTCGTCTGAGCGCGAGGCGGGCGGAATGCTGCAAGATTAGCGGCCATCCGCACGGCACGGAAAACGGACCGACAGCGCCCTTGCGCACGACCTGCCTGCCTCACAGGACTGGTTCTTTCTTATTCTCCCTCGAAACCGTAAGCTCTTCCAATTCGGGCAGGGAACCGCGGTAGATGTTGAGATCCACATAGCCGCGGATTCCGGGCAGGCGGCCGCGCTGGCCATATTGCCAGAATTGCCACTCGGGTTGCCCCTCCAGCCGGGGGTGGCGGCGGCTATACCGCGCCACCCACAGGGGGTAGGCATCCACCCGGCCGGCCAGGTGCCGGTTGTAGAAGTCCATGTTGGTGTACAGGATGGGCGCCACCCGGTAGCGGAACTGCACGAGCTGCATCCAGGTGTGGATACTGCGGAGCAGCCGGGGCGTGGGAACGCCATCGGCCACTTCCACGTCGAGGACGGGCGGCAGATCGCCGGGTTGCAGGTCGACCTGTCGGGCAAAGTGCAGGGCCTGTTGCCAGGCCGGCACACCGGGCCGGAAGAAGTGGTAGGCTCCCCTTCGAAGGCCGGCCCGGCCGGCTTCGCTCCAGTTGCGCTCGAAGGTGGTGTCGCAGTGAGCGGTGCCTTCCGTGGCTTTCAGGAAGGCGAAGTGGATGCCTGCCGCAGCTATCGAATCCCAGATCACCTGCCCCTGGTAATGCGAAACGTCGATGCCGTGCACGCTGTAATCTGTGCGCCGCTCCGTATCGCCGGCGCAGCTCCAGCCCAGAAGGCCGGCCAGAACGAGAGATGGGATGCTGCGGTACATAAGCCACTTCGGTGTATATCCCTTTAACGCATTGCCGCGGACAATAGGTCCGGACGCGGGCCTATTATCTGATCTTTTGTCTGTGGGCAGGCCGGCATTCCGACCGAGCGGTACCAGAAGGAGGGGCAACCTTCGAGCAGCCCCGTGAAGCAAACCCGCTATTTTTCGTATCATCCGATCCCAAAGCGATGCTCATGCCCCATCCCCGCCAGCTTTTTCTTCAGCACGTCGCCCAGACCAGCGACTTCCCCCTGGCCCTGGAGATTGAACGCTCGGACGGCCTCTACCTCTACGATGCGGACGGCAAAAGCTATCTCGACCTCATTGCCGGCATTGGGGTGAGCAGTCTGGGGCATCGCCATCCGAGGGTGGTGGCGGCCGTGCGCGAGCAGCTGGACCGCTACCTGCACACTATGGTGTACGGCGAATACGTGCTGGCTCCGCAGGTGCAGCTGGCCACCCTGCTGGCCGGCCAACTCCCCGACCCGCTGGACAGCGTCTATTTCGTCAATTCCGGTACCGAGGCCACCGAAGGAGCTATGAAGCTGGCCAAGCGCTATACCGGCCGCACGGAGTTCATCTCCGCCCGCTATGCCTACCACGGCAGCACGCAGGGGGCGGCCAGCCTGATGTGGCCCCCCACCTTCACCCAGCCCTACTATCCTTTATTGCCCGGCATCCGCCATATCGACTTCAACTGCGAGTACTGCCTGCGGCGCATTACCGGGCGCACGGCTGCCGTCATCGTGGAAACCGTGCAGGCCGAGTGGGGGCTCCGCACTCCCCTGGACGGGTACCTGCCCGCTCTGCGGCAGCGCTGCGACGAAGTGGGCGCCCTGCTCATCCTGGACGAGATCCAGGCCGGCTACGGGCGCACCGGCAGCCTGTTCGCCTTCGAGCGCTACGGCATCGTTCCGGACATCCTGCTGCTGGCCAAGGGCATGGGCGGCGGTATGCCCATAGGGGCTTTTGTAGCGCGCCGGGAGCTGATGCAGGCCCTTTCGCGGGATCCCATCCTGGGGCACATTACCACCTTCGGCGGGCATCCGGTGAGTTGTGCGGCCGCCCTGGCTACGCTGCAGACCTTGCTGGAGGAGGATTATATCGCCCAGGTTCCGGCGAAGGAAGCGCTGTTTCGCCGTCTGCTCCGGCACCCGCGCATCCGCCATCTGCGCTCGGCCGGGCTGTGGCTGGCTCTGGAGCTGGACGATTTCGACCAGGTGCAAACGGTCATCCAATACGGGCTGGCCCACGGCCTCATCGCCGATTGGTTCTTGTTCAACAACCGGAGCATCCGGATCGCCCCGCCCCTCATCATCCGTGAAGCGGAGATCGAGGAAGCCTGCCGGATCCTGCTGGAGGGAATTGATCAGCTGTGAGTTTTGGGTTTTATTCGAGCCCAGGCATTCACAACTCACTCCCCTGGTTGATAGAGCAGCTCGTAGTACTCCTCCAGCATTCGCTTTACGGCAAAGTATTCGCGCGTATCCTGGATGCTGTTGCGCATCATGCGCACCCAGCGGTCGCGATCCTTGTAATAGGTTGGGATCACCTCGTCCTGCAGCACGGCATAGAGGGCTTTCAGGTCGTGGGCATCCTGCTCGGCGGGATCGGCGCTTTCGAATCCGTCGCCGAATTGCCAGCCGTTCTCGCCGTGGCGGCAGGCCTCGGGCCACCAGCCGTCCAGGATGCTGCAGTTGAGCACCCCGTTCATGGCGGCTTTCATGCCGCTGGTGCCGCTGGCTTCCATGGGGCGCCGCGGGTTGTTGAGCCAGATGTCGGCGCCCCGCGTCAGGGCGGCTCCGGTAGCCATGTCGTAATCCTCGATGAACACCACCGATTCCGGATAGATCCTGGACATGGCGACGAGGCGTTCCACAATGGCCTTGCCGTTGTCGTCCAGCGGATGGGCCTTTCCGGAAAAGACGATCTGGATCGTCTGATCCTTCAGGAGCGGGCCGATGGTGTCGGGTTCGGTGAAGATGAGATCGGCCCGTTTGTAGGGCGCTGCCCGGCGCGAAAAGCCGATGAGGAGCTTATCGGCAGCCAAGTGCCGGCCGGTGCGTTCGGCAATGAAGTGGAGCAGTGCTTGTTTGTTGGCCGTGTGGGCTTCCCACAGCCCGCTGTCTTGTTCGGCCGCCTTCAGCATGCGTTCATCTACCCAGCTGGGCAGGTGAATGGCGTTGGTGATGGGGACGATCTCCGAGCGGTTCGGCACGTGCTCCCACATCTTTTGGGCCGTCTGGCCGTGCAATTGGGCCACGGCATTGGACTTGCGCGACAGGTGCAGGGCTCCCACGGTCATGTTGAAGGGGTCGCCGCCCAGTTCGCGGAGTTGGTCTTCGGTCAATCCCAGATTGCCGCCCATGTACAGGATCCGCTCAATAGGATGGCTTTCATTGCCCTGGATGACCGGCGTGTGGGTGGTAAAGACGATCTCCTCCCTGCTGGCTCGCCAGGCTTCTTCGAACGTCATCCCCTGCTCCGCTCTTTTTTCCCGCATGAGCTCGAAGCCCGCGAATAAAGCATGGCCCTCATTGAAGTGATAGACCTCGGGCTGAATGCCCAGGGCGCGCAGGGCGCGCACGCCACCTACGCCCAGAACGATCTCCTGAGCAATCCGTTCTTCGCCAAACCAGCCGTAGAGCTGGCCGGTGATCCAGGGGTCGTTATTGCCCGGGAGGTCGGTATCCAGCAGGTAGAGCGGTACGGTGCCGAAGTTGTCGCACAACCACACCTTACAGCGCACTTCCTTATCCCGGACCAGCACGGTAACGGTCAGGCCGGTGTCTTTCAGGAAATCGTATTCGTAATTGTGGTAGGCATCGTAGGGTTTGCCCTGCTCGTCGATGCGCTGGTTGGTGTAGCCCTGCTTCCACTTGATCCCGATGCCTACGATGGGATACTGGTGGTCTTTAGCGCCCCGCAGGTAGTCGCCGGCGAGTATGCCCAGGCCGCCGGCATAGGTCTTCAGGCGGTCGCTCAGGCCGTATTCCATGCAGAAATAGGCTACGCTTGGGGTCTTCGTTTTTGCCATGGTCAGAATATGGGTTGGATAAATGTAATGCGGTTTCAAGGATAAAATGCCATATTCATCGGTGGCATTTTATCCTTGAAACCCGTGTATACGCGCTTAAAAAAATAGCTTGCGGCTTTTTATTTTTTAAGCGGTATAAATTAACGCGAAGATGAACGCTATGGGTCTGGTATCCGGATAACGCTCTGTCGGATGTCCGTCAAACCATTCGGCCGGGGAGGCACGGACAAGACCGATATCGACGCAAAATAAAAGCTTCGCCGGGAATTCCGGCGGTTACCGTGCAAACTTTCGCCTGTGCCGGGATCGGACCCGGAACCGGTCACGGGCCGTCTTTGCCAAACAGCACTTCCCCCAGCCAGGCAATGCGGGCGGCCAGTTCGGCATTGTCTTTGGCCAGCTCGATCTGCGCATACTGGTGCAGGGCCTCCAGGGGCTTTTCCCGGGCCAGTGCTTCCTGTACCCGGGGGTTCTCCTGGCGGAGTTTCTGCAGGGATGGGCCCGTCGGCGCCTCCAGGATGGCAGCCAGGCGGCCCAGGTCATTGCCGGTGAGTATGGTGCTGTGGCGCACGCTCCGGGGCAGTTGCTGGTAGCCGATGGGCAGCGGCTTCACCGGCTGATAAATGCGGTGTATGGCCTCTCCGCTGGCGCGGGTGTAAAAGGCGCGGCCCATGCGGCCCATGAGGTCGATCTTGTGGGGGTCGATGCGGTCCTTTTCATCCAAAACGTCCTCGCGCACATGCACGCGCACGACCTCGTTGATGATGAGGTGGCCGGCTCCGCCCCGGTCGCCCAGGGGGATGATCTGCCTGACCACGCACTCCAGCTGTGCCGGAGACTCCTTGACCCGGAAGGGCCGGACCACCTCCGAGGGGATGGGCGTGAGTCCGGTTTGTTCGAACTCACTTTCGTTCAGGGGAAATTCCACACTGGCCAGCGCCATCTGGCGGACGATCTCGTAGCTGACGGCATTGATCACCACCTCGCCGGTGGCCTCTACATTGTGGAGGGTATCCTTGGTCGTATTGTTGGCCACCCGCCGGTTGGAGCTGAATACCACAATGGGCGGGTTGGAACTGAAGCAGTTGAAAAAGCTGTAGGGCGCGAGGTTAGCCCGGCCTTCTTCGTCCAGCGTGCTGGCGAAAGCTATAGGCCGGGGCGCTACGATGCCCAGCAGATACTGGTGCAACTCCGCCGTATTTAAGTCTTTCGGATCGAGAGATCGCATTCGGTCATGGGTTAATGGAAGCGGCAAATTACAAAATTATGCTGCCGGAATTAATCCACAGCCTTCCTGGCGCGTTACCTTTCTTCACAGGCAAGCTGCCAATTTGACCGAACGCGCCCCTTTGGCAAGAGATTTGTACCTCCTAGGGCGATCTAAACGCGAGCACGATGGACCACAATGAGAAAGAAGGCTGGCAGGAGCACGAACTCGAAGCGCAAGAGAATCAGCCGATGGAAACCGAACAGGAACCGGAGCACCCTGCTGAAACAGAACAACTCGAGGCCCTTCAGCAGGAATACCAAGAGCTGAAAGAGAAATACCTGCGGCTGTACGCCGAATTTGACAATTATAAAAAGCGCACGGTGCGCGAAAAACTGGACCTGATGAAAACGGCTGCCCAGGACACCATGGCAGCGCTGCTGCCCGTCCTGGACGATTTTGACAGGGCCAAAAAATCGGCGGACGAAAACGACAAGGGCGATCTCTTCCGGGAAGGCATTGGCCTGGTGTATCAAAAGTTGTACAACACCCTGGCCCAGAAAGGCCTGCAAGCGATGGAGACGGATGGCCAGCCTTTCGACCCCGAATTGCACGAAGCATTTACCGAGGTGCCTGCACCCTCCGAGGATATGAAAGGAAAAATCGTAGATACTATAGAAAAGGGATATACGCTCAACGATCGCATCATCCGGCACGCCAAGGTGGTCGTGGGAAAATAATGCAATCGATCGCCCAATAGGGGGTAACAGAACAGGAACGGCATGGCAAAACGAGATTATTACGAAATATTGGGCGTTTCCAGAGATGCAGATCAGGGAGCGATCAAGAAAGCCTATCGCAAACTGGCGCTCAAATATCATCCCGATCGCAATCCCGGCGACCAGAAAGCCGAGGAGCGCTTCAAAGAAGCCGCGGAGGCCTACGAGGTACTGAGCGATGAACAGAAGCGCGCCCGCTACGATCGCTTCGGCCATGCCGGCATGGGCAACGGCGGCGGTTTCAGCGGCGGCATGACCATGGAAGATATTTTCCAGCAGTTTGGCGACATCTTCGGAGAAGGTAGTCCGTTCGAGTCCTTTTTTGGTGGTGCTGCAGGGGGGCGAAGCCGGTCTCGCGGACAGAAAGGCGCCAATTTGCGCATCAAGGTAAGACTCACCCTGGACGAAATTGCCAAGGGGGCGACCAAGAAGATCAAAGTAAAGAGGCAGATCGCCTGGGCTGG
>JAJDFU010000393.1:0-1396 GCA_020528935.1 Saprospiraceae bacterium
TTGCGCCGGCGGCGTAAAGTGTTGATAAGGGACAGATCCGGCCCGAGGCGGTGGGCCCGCGCAATGGCCTGTTTGTCGATGAACGGGTTCCACCAGGGATCCAGAATGAAAATGTAGTCGGCAGCCGTGAGATTAAGCCCGGTGCCGCCGGCCTTGATGGAGATGAGAAAGGACTGAAGTTCGGGATCGCACTGAAAACGCTTGACCTGGGCTTCCCGCTCCTTGGGCGTAGTACTGCCGCTCAGCCAGGCATAGGGCAGCTGCTCGCGATCGAACGCCTGGCCGAACAGCTCCAGATAGCTCACCAGGGAGCTGAAGAACAGCGCCTTGTGCCCGCTTTTGCGCACCTGCTCCCAATGGTCCAGCACATCGTTGAACTTCCCGCTTTCGCGCTTGTACTCGGGCTTGGCCAGCACCGGGTGGTTGACGAGCTGACGCAAGCGGGTAAGGGTCTTGACCACAATAGCGCGGTACTGAAAATCGCCCTCCTTGTAGTTGTTGAGCAAATAATTACGAGCCGCTGACTTTTCCCGTTCGTACAGTTTCTTCTGCTCGCCGGTCATCTCGCACCAGAAGATCTGCGTGCTCAATTCCGGCAAGTCGCGAGCCACTTCCTCCTTGGTGCGGCGAAGCAGGTAGGGGGCCACCATGCGGCGCAAGCGCTCTTTCTTGGCTTCGTCCTGCATCTTCTCCACCGGGTTGATGAATTCGCGTTTGAAAAAAGCGAAGCTTCCCAGCAGATCGGGATTGATGAACTGCATCTGCGACCAGAGGTCGGACAGCGAATTCTCGATGGGGGTGCCGCTCAGCGAGATCTTGTGTCGGCCTTCAAAGCGATTGATGGCCTTAAAGACCTTGCTGTTGCGGTTTTTGATCTGCTGGCTCTCATCCAGCACGATGTACTCGAAAGCCATCTGCTCGAGCAGATCGGCATCGCGAAGCACAGTCTGATAGGTAGAAAGAATGACGTCCCATCGCTGGAGCAGGCGCACCTCTTTGGTGCGCTTGGTGCCCACATGCGCATAGACTTGCAGCATGGGAGCGAACTTGCGAAGTTCTTCCTGCCAGTTGAACACCAGCGAGGCCGGCAGCACGATCAGTGCCTGAAGGGGTTGGAGCTCTTGGAGATCCTGGCCCTGCTGAAACAGGTCGAGCTGGGCCGGAGCCGGCTCCGACGGGCTTTCTTCCCGGGCTGCGTCGCGGATCTTGCGCTCTTTGGCATACAGGAGTACCGCTATGGTCTGAAGGGTTTTACCACCCCCCCTGTCGCCGGCCAGGCCTCACCACAATTGATTGGCGTAGGGATTAGCCGGCAAGCGTAAGCCTTCCACACACTAGGGCGCACACCCCAGTCTATGGGGGGGGAAGAGCGTCTAATCCGCCCCCAGAGGCCGCA
>JAJDFU010000393.1:1406-7014 GCA_020528935.1 Saprospiraceae bacterium
CTTGTGTTCGGGCAGGCATCCTGTCGAGTGATGGGGATAGAGATTGACCAGCCAGCGTATGCCTTCCAACTGGTAGGGGCGCAGCTCCGCTTTGAGGTGGGGAGAAGGCTGATAATCCAGCCCCAGGGGTTGCTGCAGCGGATCAGATTCGGCAAGCCCCAGCTCCTGCAGCAACATGTATTGGTTCTTTGCCAGTCGCAAATGCCCGTGTTGCTGTTTGGCGAAGGAAAGCACCTCCTGAAAGCGACTCATCCATTCCTCGGGAATGAGGAACAAGCTGCCGTCCGGCAGGGGAAACAATCGCTTGCCTTCCCGGATAAAGCGGGCAATTTTGAGAAAGGGAATGGTAAAGTCTCCCAGCACGACCTGTCCCTTCAGGTCAAACCAATCGTTTTCTTCCTGGGCACTCAACTGCAGACGAGGCACTTCCAGTTGTACCTCCTGATTCTCTACCCGGGGGGGCTCAAGCAAAAAGCCCAAATCCAGGATTTGCGCTCGCTTTTCGGCCAGCCATTCCAGGATCTGCCAGCCCGTTTGCCTCTCACCGGCCGGGAGCCGGAAAACCCGGCCGTCGGGCTCCAGCCCAAGCTCGGTCAGCCGGTTCAGCCAGGCCCGTTCGGCCTCCGGATCCCGGCTGATCTGCAGGATCCGAACATCCTCTTCGTCCTGAAAGAGCAGCCGGCTGCGTTGGGCTCGCTTTTCGTGCCACTCAAAGAGGGTGTGCTCGTAGTCCATCTCTACGAGCAGCCCCCAATCGTCGCGCAGAAAATCCTGAACCGGACGAAGCCGGCAGCCCGCCAGGCGGCTGTGCTGCAAGATGTCGAAGCCTTCCGCTTCCACCTCCACCTTTTCGGCCACTTTCATGATGAAGCGCTCAAAATAGGTGCGCACGGATTTCTGCGGGATGCGCACTTCGTCCTTGTCCTGAAAGGGTTTTACCGTATTGCCGTTGATGTGCTGCAGGCGATAGAGCTGGTAATCCACAAAGACCCAACCGGGATCATTGGTGATGGGGTGCACCGCCTTGCTGCTAACCGGCCAGGGGCCCTGGCCGTTTGCCAATTGCAAGCGGTAGCGAACGCCCACCTCCGTCTTCTTGAAAAAGAGCAGGGGCTCCAACGGTTTGGGTTGGTAGTGGACCAGGAGGTCGTTGACCAGCACTTTGCGTTCGGCATCCCAGCTGAGCAGAAAGCCATTTTCTGTGATCAGGCGCAACCATTCGGACAAATTGCGGTCGATAAAGGGCTCGATGAGTTTGCGCTTGTCGCGATCGGCCCACAAGGTTTCAATCGGCGTAACCCTGCGCTTGGAGGTGCTGAATTTCTCCGATAAGGACTTGGGCTGCAGCAGGTCGGTGAGTTCGAAGAGGCGCTCGAGCACCTCGTCCGCCTGGATTTCGTAGGCCCCGATCGTCTCCGGCAAGGCCTTTTGCTGGATGTGTGCCGGCAGCCCCTCTTTGTCGAGACGCACCACAAAAGCGGTAGGGAGATGCAGGTCGGGTGCGTGCTCCCAGAGGTTAAAAACGATTTGATATTGGGTTTTTAGAGAACCCGCAGTTTGCATAATTTTCGCTTAAAGGATCAAGGATAAAAAATTCGTGGTACCTGAATGTTAAGTAGAGGTTTTATTTAGCCACACACGCATTTTTTGTGCCAAAACCCGGGCATGCCTTTCCTTTGCCTCGTGCGACCAGCCGGCAATATGGGGATTGAGCACCACCTGATCCATCTGTCGCAGACGCTGAAAGGGCTCGGGCAGGCCATCCAGGCCGAGGTGCACAAAGGACATTTCCTCATACTCGATCACGTCCAGTGCGGCGCCGGCCACGCGACCGTTTTCCAGGCGGGCAACCAGGTCGGGGGTATGCAGCACTTTTCCCCGGGCCGTATTGATCAGATAGACCGGATGGACGAACGCATCCAGAAAAGCCCCGTCCACAAAGTGGTGGTTGGAAGGCATGTAGGGAATGTGAATGCTCAGCACCTGGCTTTCCGCCTGCAGGGTCGGCAGGTCAACGGCCTCGGCATAAGCGTCGCCGTAGTCGGACCTGAACTTGTCGTAGGCGATCACGCGCACATTAAAGCCCACCAGTCGGCGGGCAAAAGCCGCGCCCATATTGCCGTATCCTAAAATGCCTACGGTCTTGCCGTTCAGCTCCGTACCCCGGTTGGGCTCGCGCAGCCACTGCCCGGCCCGAATCTGCCGGTCGGCCAAGGCCAGTTTGTGGAGCAGCATGAGCAGCAGCCCGAGGGTGTGCTCCGCAACTGCATCCCGGCTGCCTTCCGGCGAGGTGAGCACGGCAATGCCCCGCTCCGCACAGGCTTCCATATCGATGTGTTCTGTACCGACCCCCACGCGGGCAACGAACCGGAGCTGCGGGGCGTGGTCCAGCAAGTCTTCATCCACCGGGGTGCGACTGCGCACGACCAGGCCCTGGGCTTGGCACAATGCATGCTTCAGCACAGGCCGGTCGCTGTCGTAGTGCAGGTCGCACACATGGCCCTGTTTCCGGAGCCAGTCGGCCAAAAACGGATGGGCGGGATCCGCAAATACAATACGCATGAAAAAGGCCCGAATTTGATGAACGGGCTAATATGCGACAGCCGGCATGCATCTGCAAGCGCTTTACAAAAGCTTTACACGACAAAAAAATCCCGGCCGTGGTGGACCGGGATTACAACTCGTACTACCTGAGAGCCTTAACCTTATTTGTTGGGCTGAGGCGTAAGGCGCAGGTAGTCCTTGAGTTTCTTAAAGCCTTTGGCAAATTTGCTCTTGGCATCTTCATCGCTCACAGCCGGCGATATGACCACATCCTCACCATCTACCCAATCGACCGGGGTGGCTACGCTGTAGTTATCCGTGAGTTGGAGCGAATCGATCACGCGCAGGATCTCGTTGAAGTTGCGGCCCGTACTGGGCGGATAGGTCAGCGTCAGGCGGATCTTCTTGTCGGGATCCACCACGAAGACGGTGCGAACCGTGAACTTGTCGTCCGCATTGGGGTGGATCATGTCGTACAGTTCGGCCACCTTGCGGTCCTCATCGGCGATGATCGGGAAGTTCATCGTCACGTTTTGCGTCTCCTCGATGTCGCTGATCCATTTTTTGTGGTCTTCCAGCGGGTCCACACTCAGGGCGATCACCTTGGCGTTGCGCCTGGCAAATTCCTCCTTGAGGGCTGCCGTACGGCCCAGTTCCGTGGTGCAAACCGGGGTAAAATCAGCCGGATGCGAATACAGCACCCCCCAGCTGTCGCCCAGCCATTCGTAAAAGTCGATCTCCCCTTCGGTGGTCTTGGCCTTGAAGTTGGGGGCTTTATCTCCTAATTTCAGTGACATAATGTATGGCATTTTATGGTTTAAAAAATCGGTTCAAAAGGTTTCGGAACCCGGAAGGGCTTCTGCGTCCGGAAAGGACCGGGCGGGATTTCCGTTTCGTTGGTGCGGAAGGATCCGGCCATCCAGGAATGCGGCAACAAATTGATGAATTTTTTTGAATTCAATCAAAAAGCCATCGTGACCATAGAGGCTATCCAAAACAGCCAGACGGGCATCCGGCAGATGGCGAATCAACAGGGCCTGCTCCTCGAGCGGAAAGAGGATATCGGACTGGATGCCCACGGCCAGCACCCTGGATTCAATGGCCGACAGAGCCTGCTCCAGGCCGGAGCGGCCCCGGCCAATATGATGGCTGTCCATAGCCTGGCTGAGCGTGTAATAGCTGTGCAAGTCGAAGCGCTTGCGCAGCTTCAGGCCCTGATAGCGTTGGTAGCTACTGGCCCGGAAGTGGTAGGCTTCTTCATCGGACGCTTCAGCCTGAGTGGTCTTATAGGTCTGATACGTTCGATAGGACAGCATGGCCATGGCCCGGGCAGCTTCGAGGCCCATTTGAGCGGCCTCGGCATCACCGCTCCGGATCCCGGCCCGTAAGGCCATACGCTGGGCTTCGTTAAAGGCAATGCCCCAGGGCGAATGCCGGGCGTTGGTGGCCAGCGGGATAAGATATGCGAAACGCGCAGGTTCTGAGGCTGCCCATTCCAGGAGCTGTTGTCCGCCCATGCTTCCACCAATACCGATGTGGATGGGTCCAATGCCCAGGTGATCGGCCAACCGGCGATGGCAGGTTACCATGTCGCGTATGGTAATGCGTGGAAAGTCGGGGCCATAGGGCCTGCCCGTCTTCGGATTCACAGAGGCCGGCCCCGTACTTCCATAACAGGACCCCAGCATGTTGGCGCATACGATGAAATAACGAGCAGGGTCAAAGAGCTTGCCGGACCCCACCAGGCCCGACCACCAATCGGCTGCATCGGCATTGGCTGTAAGGGCGTGGAAGATCCAAACGACCTTGTCGCCCCGGATGCGACCCCAGGTCTCATAACGGATTTGCACAGGGGAGAGGAGATGGCCGCTCTCCAAGCGGAGCGGCTCCTCCATGGTAAAAGTCGGCACAATGCTATTGGTTTGGCGTTTCGATTTAAACGAGTTGTGGCGTTGATTTGCGGATCTGCGCAAAGCCTTGTTCAAAATCGGCCTGGATATCTGCTATATGCTCGATTCCGACCGAAACCCGCAGCTGGGTAGGTTGCAAGCCGGCTGCTAGCTGCTCGGCATCCGAGAGCTGCTGATGCGTAGTGGCCGATGGTTGGATGATCAGCGTTTTGGCGTCGCCCACGTTGGCCAGATGGCTCACCAGCTTCAGGCTGTCCACAAAGCGGGTGGCCTGTTCCTTGTCTCCCTTGACGGTAAAGGAAAGGACTCCGCCAAAACCATTTTTGAGGTATTTCCTGGCGCGCTGGTGTGCCGGGTGGCTCTCCAGTCCCGGATAGGAAACCGCATCCACCTGGGGATGCTGTTCCAGCCAGCGAGCAAGGGCCAGCGCATTGTCGGCCGTGCGTTGCACACGCAGCGACAGCGTTTCCAGGCCCTGCAGAAGCAAAAAGGAATTGAACGGGCTCAGTGCAGGGCCAAAGTCTCGCAGGCCTTCCACCCGCGCCCGGATGGCAAAAGCGATATTTCCGAAGGGGCCATCCGCACCGAATACATCCCAGAATACCAGGCCATGATATCCTTCGGAAGGCTCGGTAAACTGCGGAAATTTTCCATTGCCCCAATGGTAATTGCCACCATCTACGATCACTCCTCCAATGGAGGTGCCATGCCCTCCGATCCATTTGGTCGCCGACTGTACTACCACATGAGCGCCCCAGTCAAGAGGCCGGCACAGGTAACCGGATGCACCAAAGGTATTGTCGACGATGAGAGGCAGGTCATGGCGGCGCGCCACGGAAGCCACGCCCTCAAAATCAGGTACCTGGTAGGACGGATTGCCGATGGTTTCCAGATAAATGGCTTTGGTGTTGGCATCGATCCGGGCTTCGAAATCGGCAGGACTGCCCCCCTGTACGAAACGGGCTTCAATTCCCAGGCGTTTGAACGCTACCTTGAACTGATTGTACGTACCCCCATACAGATTAGCGGCCGCCACGAACTTATACCCGGCCTGAAGGAGGTTATTCAGGGCGATGAATTACGCGGCCTCCCCGGCGCTGAACGCACGGGCAGCCACCCCCCCCTCCACGGCACACACCCGACATCACCACACA
>JAJDFU010000292.1 GCA_020528935.1 Saprospiraceae bacterium
GGCGATCGCGCCCGGGCGGCCCATCTCCCGGCGCCCCTGGCCGTGGACGACGCCTACCGCTCCCTGCACAGCGGCTGCTTACAACAGAACGAGACCATTGATACGGTCGCCGACGGCCTGCGGACCCCCCTGGGCGAAAAGACCTTTCAAGTGATTCGCGAGCAGGTGCAGGACATCCTTCGGGTGGAGGAGGAAGAGATTGTGGCAGCCATGCGCCTGGTTTGGGAGCGCATGAAGATTATCATCGAACCCAGTTGTGCGGTGCCCGTGGCAGCGGTATTGCGCTACCCGGCACTTTTTCGGGCTCAGAAAGTGGGGATTATTCTTACCGGGGGCAATGTGGATCTCGATCATTTGCCGTTCTGAGGCGTTGCAAAAGCATGGATCAGATCGAGTTTCGGACGACAACCTCTCGCGTGGAAGACTACAAAGTGGTGGATATCTGGATCAACGGGCAATCGCTGATCGACTGGCTGCGCATGGTGGAAATACCTTACGCTGCCGCCGAGGGCCAACCCAGCCTGGCGGGTATGTATGAGGGGTTGCCCCCTTTGCTCGTGCTGCCGCCCAGCCGGCACTTCTGGGGGCGGGCCCAAAGCGCCTATCGCTGCGGAGAAGACGGCCGGGTAAGCCTGCTGGAATACGGCCTGAGCGGGGTGCCGGGCGAATGGACGCTTTCGGTCCGGATCGCCGTGGATGGGCAGCAGGTGAGCTGGTCGGGCTTCCGGCAGGAACAGCGGCCAGCCTGGTCCTACGAGGCACTTGAAGCGTTTTGCTTCGATTTGAGTGCCTATCGCAACGCCCTGCAAAAAGCGAAAGCGGAAGCATACTGAGTGGTGTATGCTTCCGCTTTTTCAGAGCGTGCTGTGCGGGTGCAGGTTAGAGATGTTTGGACTTCACCCTTTGGGCTGTTCTTGCCAAATTTTATTCTGAGCTGCGTTCGCTCCAAAAGCGAAATCCCAACAAGATCTTAGAAACCGGAGGTCCGCAGGGTCATGGAGCTTTTGGAAGAGCTGCCGGAGAGGGCGGCGCTGGCGTTGCTGCCTACCTCATTGCCTACGGTGGCGTAGTTGTTCTCGAAGCGGCATCCCCGGACCATGGGTTCGCAAACGCCTTTCCCCTTTACGAAGTTGTAAATGCCGCTGCCGCTTACGTAGGAGTTGTTCTTTTCGAAGAGGCAGTCCTTGATGAAGGGCTTGGTCTGGCCGTGCTCGCCGGTATTGAAAACGCCGGCGCCATAAGTGGCCTCGTTCTGGGAGAACTTCGAGTTGAAGATCTGCGTGTCCGAAATGCCGTTGGCGCCGTTGTTGTACACGCCGCCGCCGTCAATATTGGCCACGTTGCGCTCAAAGCGGCAGTTTTCCAGCCGGGGGCTGGCTTCCCCGCGATAACCGTAGTTGTACATCCCGGCACCGTTGTGGGCCATGTTGTTGGAGAAGATGCAGTTCCGCACGGTCGGCTTGGAACTTCCGTTCGAACCGTCGTTGAACCAACCCGCACCACAGGCCTGCAAGTCGCCGGCTTTGCCGTTTCCGTTGGCCATTCCGCCGGTGATAATGAACCCATCCACCAGGGTGCGTGCGCCAACTCCCCGGGTGTACACCACGGTATAGGCGTTGTCTTCAGCTCCCGGTCCACCGATCTCACCGCTGAGGACGGTGAGATGCTGCTTGGGGTTGCGCTGAGCCCGGTCCGTTTCAAAACCGGCGAAGCCTCCGTAGACGGCTACGCCATCCGAAATGGTGAAGCGGGCGTTGCGGTTGCCCGAGCGAGTGGTGAAGTATTTACCCCGCGCTACCCAGATCTCGTCGCCGGCTTGCGCGGCGGTCAGGGCCTGCTGGAGATCGCCGAATGCCTGGGCCCAGGAAAGCCCGTTGCCCTGACTGCCTGCCTTGACATAATAGGTGGTCTGAGCCTGAAGGCTCATGCCGATACAAAAAAGTCCAACCTGTAACAGCACGCTCTTTACGCTGTACATCTTACATCGTTTTAATGCCAGTAAATAAAAATGGGATTACACCGGTCAGCAGAAGCTTTCTGTGCGGGAACACAAAAAAGATTAGCTCCTTGACGAGTGTGTCAAACGAAGAAGTTGGAACGGGCTGATGTAAGTTTTCTCAGAGACCGACGGGAATCGGCCGTACGTCTAACTGGGGAAATGTGTAAAACGATTGCTAAAATAAGGATTTATTTGGATCGAATCTAGTTGGAGCGAATGTTTTTCGGTTTGTGTAATTTGGCTTATTATTCGGTAGCAAAACGACAGGGATCGGCGAGCGTGCAAAATTTAAAAAAATCGGTTGAAGTATCCGAAAAAATTTTAAATTTGTCTGTTGAAGTCCTTCATTTCTTGAAGGTTTTCTGCACACCTTGAGAGGCTCTTCATTCCGAAGCTGCCATTTTCCGATCTCATCAGCGAATTATAATCCTGATCGTTGGATTGCGGCCCGTTCCTTGTCTGCAAATGTGAATCCGGTTCCGTCGGCTGGCTGGCCGTGCGGTTCGAATGAAACTATATTGCTGTGAAAAAATCATTGACCCTGGTTTTTCTTCTCTTCTTGGCGGCCCTCGCGCTTCGCGCCCAGGATGTGGTCTATTCCCAGTTTCACAATGCACCCATTCTGGTATCCCCGGGCCTGACCGGTGTGTTCGACGGCGATGTTCGCCTTTCCGGCATTTACGCCAATCAGTGGAATTCCGTACCGGTTAACTTCAATGCGTTCACGCTGGGGGCAGATATGCGTTTTTTAGGCGACAAACCGCGCAAGGGATTTTTCGCCGCCGGCCTGCTCCTTCATTTCGATCAGGCCGGATTTATCGGATACTACAACACGACCGTGAGCGGCCTGGGGTCTTACACCCGTCGCCTGGGTAAGCACATATATGGTACTGTGGGGGTGAAAGCAGGGCTAGCACATCAGGGATACAATCGCGACCGGGTCACTCTGGATGAATACTACAACCCCGTCACCGGCTTGCCGGAGATCCCGGGGAACGGCGGTGGCCTGCCGGTGGACTTTCCCGACGATAACAGTACCAGCTTGGATCTGGCTGCGGGCTTCAACCTGCGCATCCAGAAAGCCGACGATTACGAACTGGTAGACCGCAAGCAGGAGCGCACCGTGTTCGATATCGGCTTTGGCATGTTTCACCTCAACCGGGCGCCGCAAAGCCTGAGTGAGGTAGTGGATGACCCCTCCGCCTTCCGCCTGAGCCCCTATGTGTTTTCCACCATTCAGGTCGGCAAAACCTTTGATATCCTGGCCAACGCCCGGATCCAGTTTCAGGATCCGCACAGCCAGTACATGCTGGCGGCGGGCTTGCGGGTGCATTTCAGCAGGGCGCTGGGCAAACAATTGGCCATGCAGTTCATGCTGGGCACTCGCTTTCAGGAGCAGGAGGTCCGCGAGGCCATCATTCCTATGTTTGAGCTGCACTACAACGATTTTCAGATCGGCTTCAGCTACGATGCCAATATTTCCGACTTCACGGCTGCCACCAATGGATTTGGCGGTCCGCAGATCTCGCTTTCCTACATTTTCAAAAGAGTGCGCCCCCTGCCTATCCATAAAACCTGTCCATTGATCTAACCATCCATGAGGGGATACAAGCCTATGAATCAACGAGCTAGTCATATCGCCTGGATTGTAACGGGGCTTTTGCTTACAGCCTGGTTCTTCAGCCCGGTAACTACCCGGGCGCAGCAGCGCGAAGGCCCCTGGCAGAAGGCGGCCAATGCCGCTTTTGCCAATGCCGATTTCTATTCGGCGGCCAAGTACTATCAGATCCTCACCGAGTTCGATTCCCTGAATACCTACTACTGGCTGCGCCTGGGACAATCGGCGCAGGAGGTCAACGATTACAAACTCTCCGAGGTGGCCTACGAGCGCGCCCTGGCCCTTGATCCGGGCGGTGAACAGTACCCCAATACCTCCTTTTACCTGGCCTCGGTCAAGCACCGGTTGGGCAACTACCGGGAAGCAGGCCCTTTGTATCGCGAGTTCCTGGCCCGCAATCCCGGCGCCCCGGAACTGATGCAATTTTATGCCCGCCTGGGCGTGGAAAGCTGCGCCTGGGCCCCGGAACGCATAGCCCGGGCCGGCAGCTGGCGCATGGATCTGGCCAGCGACAGCATCAATACCATGTTTTCCGAATTTGGCGGGTTTATCGCTCAGGATACCCTCTGGTATTCCTCTTACCGCTTTGATTACAAGGATGACCGGGCCGTGCCGAAGCGCAAGTACTTCAAGGTCATGCAAGCCGTAGGCGAACGCGAGGGCCAGGTGTACAGGCCGCTCGATACCACCGGCCTGCACACCGGCAATCCCGCTCTGAGCCGGGACGGCAGTATGCTGTTCTACACCATCTGCGATTACCGGGGGGTATCTTCCGAAGTGCGCTGCGAGCTGTACCGGCGCAAACGGCTCAACGGAGCGGGCTGGTCCAGACCGGAAAAGCTCTCGATCAATCACCCGCAGGCAACCAATACTGAACCGCACATGGGCTGGGATGAAGTCCGCGGCCAGGAAGTGCTCTTCTTCGTCTCCGACCGCCCCGGCGGACAAGGACAGCTCGATATCTGGTACAGTTATCTGGATGAAAACGGAACCCCCGGCGAGCCCGTCAACCTCAAGGGGGTGAATACGCCCGGTAAAGAGATGTCGCCCTTCTTTCACGAGCCATCCCGGCGCCTCTTCTTCAGCACGGACGGCCAGCTTACCCTGGGCGGCCTGGACGTGTACATGGTGCCCTGGGGCGAGGCGGGCCATGCCGCCTCCGACACCTTGCAGAACCTGGGCTATCCGCTCAACAGCTCCTATGACGATACCTACTTTTACCTCGCCTCCGAGACCAACACCCTGCTGGTTTCATCCAACCGGGAAGGCAGTACGCCCTACACCCCTCCCGAGTTGGAACAACTGGCCCCGCCAGATTCGCTGGTTTGTTGCTACGACCTCTGGAAGGGCAGCGTGAAGGTAGACCTGGAGGCCCAAACGTTCTTCGCGGGCACCTACTACCGCGAAAAGCCGGCACCGGCCGATACGGTTTACCTCTATGAAGTGGCTCCCGACGGTAGCCGCACCCTGCTCCGAAGCCAGCCCGACAGCCGCAACGGCAACGAATACGAGCTGGGCGACCTGAAGCTGTTCCGCCGCTACGAGGTGGTGGGCTTTAAGGAGGGCTTCCCCCGCGATACGGTCCGCATCGACCGGCTGATGTCTTTCGAGCACATGCCCAAACGCGATACGACCCTGCGCGTGGATCTCCAATTTCTGGAATACTTCGACCTCAAGGTCCTGACCTTCACCGAAGAGGAACTGGCCAATATTCCTCTCCAAAACTGTACGGTAAAGCTGGAGCCCCTAGGTGGCGATGGCACCGAAAAAGTGCAGTCCGATACCAATATCGAAGGGAACGAATTTCTCTTCAAGGCCAAGATCAACCAGGAATATCTGATCACTACCAGCCGGGAGGGCTACTGGCCCAGCCGCGACACCCTGCTCATCACGGCCGAGGGGATCAAGCGCTTCGGCCAGCGGATAAGCCCCACCCTGACCCGCGTAGTGGCGGATGTGGTGCTGCGAAAATATCCCGAGGCCAGGGTCTTCTTTGCCAATAACCAACCCTCTTACAGCCGGGCCGAGCGCAGGCAAAATCCCCGCCTTACGCTGATCGAAGAATGGCCGGGCACCTATCAAGAGACGTACGAAGGCTATATCGACCAGGAAGACGAGATCTACGATCGCTTTATGAGTAATTCCACCGATACGGTTCGGGATAGCACCAACCATTCCAACTTTTTCAATAACTCTGTAATGCTGGGTTGGAAGATCCTGGACTCGGCGGTGTGCCCGCTGGCGCTGCAAGCCATCCAATACGGGGATACCGTGACGCTGGAGATCATCGGGCGAACCAGCCCGCTGGGCAGCGCCGTCTACAATCTCGCCCTGTCCAAGCGCCGCATCAGCAGTATCCTCAACCACTTCAAGACCTACCGCAGCGGGGCCTTCCTGCCATATCTGCAGATCTACCAGAACGGCCTGTCCGAGGCAACCGGAAACGGACAGCTGATCATCATTGCAAACCCCAGGGGCAAAAAGGATGCGCCCCCCGGTGTGAGCGACAGTGCGCGAAATCGACGAGCCTCGGTCTACAGTCCGGATGCGGCCGCCCAGCGGCATGTCGAAGTGCGCATCAAAGATATTACGACCCGTGACCAAAAGATTATCATCCAATGAACATACGTGTACCCAAGCCTTGGTCCCCTCGCCGGCTTAAGAGCTTTTCTCTTGGGCTGATCTTTTTTGCGGGTCTGTTCGTACTGCCCCGGGCGGCTCAGGCTACGCATATCGTAGGTGGCGAGATCTCCTATCGTTGCCTGGGCAATAACCAATACGAGATCACGCTTAACGTGTACCGCGATTGCGCCAACGGGGTGCCCCAATTTGACGACCCGGCCGCCGTGGGCATCTTTGGCGCGGCAGATGGGGTTCGATACCGCGACCTGCGCCTCCCCTTTATGGGCGACGACACCCTGGACGTCAACCTCCAGTTCGAATGCCTGGTCTTTCCCGGGCAGGTGTGTACCCACACCACTACGTATCGGGATACCATCACCAATCTGCCCGCCATCGAAGGGGGCTACATCATCGCCTACCAGCGTTGCTGCCGCAACGTGCTCATTCAAAATATTCTGGATCCCCTGAACACCGGCGCGACTTACAGCGTACACCTGCCCCGCGAGGCCATGCTCGAGTGCAACTCCAGCCCGGCCTTTCAGGACTGGCCGGACCTGTTCATCTGCAAAGACCAGCCCCTGGTCTTCGATCATTCGGCTGTCGATCCGGAGGGCGATTCCCTGGTCTACAAGCTGTGTACCCCGCATGCCGGTGCAACCCCCGCCGACCCCAAGCCGCCACCCAACCCCGCTCCGCCTTACGCTCGGTCTCTTCTTCCAACCCAACGACCGCCACGCGCGACCAAGGTTAGATCA
>JAJDFU010000277.1 GCA_020528935.1 Saprospiraceae bacterium
ATCAGGGTGTAGCTACCCTGAAAGGCGAGGTGGACTCCTGGCGCGAACGCCGGGCTGCGGTAGAAAATGCCCATGAAGGCGGTGCGGTGAGCGTCATTGATAAAATGAATGTGCGCTAAGATCAAATGCCATTCGATAGGTTATTTCTTCAGGAAGAGGCACCCACGGGTGCCTCTTTTGCATTGGGGAAGGCCCCGAGCAAGCGAAAGCTGAGGAAGAAAATGGCAAACAGAAAAGTCGCCGATACCACAAATACGACCGGTCCGAGGTTCTGGAAAAGCATACCTCCCAAAATGAGCCCGAAGATGCTGGCCAGGCTGCCCACACTATTGGCATAGCCTTGAATGCTGCCCTGGATGGCAGGCGAGCCCGCCTGCGCCAGGATGGACAGAAAGGAGGGCCACATCAGGCCGTTGCCTACCGAAAGCAGGACTACGCCGGTGTACACGCTCAGGTCGGTCTCCAACCAGAAAAATAAAAAGCTGGCGGCCAGGGGCAGGCTGCCGGCAATGACCAGCCAGGCATCGGCAATCCGGCTGGACAGATAACTGAGCACCGGCCCCTGAACGAGCACCATGATCAGGCTGGAAACGGTAAAGAACAGGCCCAACTGGCCGGATTCCCAATGCAGATACCGGGATGCGAACACCGGAAAGCCCGCATAGAAAAAACTCCAGCCGAGAAAGGTGACGAAGTATATGCCGAAAAGCAGGGGAATGTACGGCAATCGAAGCACGTCCTGAAGGCTCGTTCCGGAAGGGCAGCGCTCCATGTTGTAGCACTCCTTGTGTTCGGCCTGCCACATGCGCCGGATGGAAAAAGATCGCAGGTCGGGAGGCACCAGCCGCTGAACGGACTCCGGCAGGTAGCGATGGATCACGTAGATGGCGAGCAGGGATATGGCGGCGGCGGCCAGTACCGGCAGCAGCTCTTCGTAGCGCGGAGTGCTCAGCAGCCCGGCCAGCATGGGTCCCACGATAAAGCCCAGGCTGGTCGAAGAAGCCATCTTGCCGAAATTGGCCTTGCGGTTCGCATCGGTGGAGATATCGCTGAGGTAGGCGTTGGCCACCGATACGTTGCCGCCGGTGATGCCGTCCAGGGCCCGGGCCGCAAAGAGCAAAAGCAGAGGCAGGGTGATCAGAAAGGTGCCGAATAAGCCCGACCGCACCTCCAGCAGCTCCTGGCGCGGCAGGATCAGTGCCACTACAAACAGCATCCAGGCCAGAAAGGTGCCCAGCTGCGAGATGAGCAACACCATGCGCCGGCCCACCTGATCCGACCAGCGACCCAGCAGCGGCGCTCCCAGCAGCTGAAAGGCCGGATAGACCGACCCCAGCAAGCCGTATACGAACTCGTTGCCGCCGAACTTCTCCACCAGAAAGACCAGAAAGGGTAGAATGATACTGTAGCCCAGCATGCCGATGAAGTTGACCAGCAATACCGGGAATAGGGTTGGGCGACTTTCAGAAGCCATGAGCAGGTAGATTGGGCTAAATAGGAAAAACAAGGCGAAAGCAGGGATAGATGACAAGCCGGCCCGCAAATATTAAAGCTTCTCAAATATCCTTATACTGTTTCAAATATGAAATGACCTTGAAGTTGTTTCATACTTGAAGCGGTATTCACGGTTTTCAGGATAAAATATGTATTGGTAAAAAGGTCATTTTATCCTGAAAACCGTA
Organism: Saprospiraceae bacterium; assembly: GCA_020528935.1. Taxonomy (GTDB): domain Bacteria; phylum Bacteroidota; class Bacteroidia; order Chitinophagales; family Saprospiraceae; genus JAJDFU01. The sequence continues at coordinate 1,683 of JAJDFU010000277.1, forward strand.
TTATTTTCAGGCCGAATGACGCTCACCTTCGACATACCCGGCCTGGTTATTTCCTACGGCTTTTTTCTGGGCCTGTCCCTGGCTGTGGTCTTTCTGCTGTTGCGGCGTGGTAACCGCAAGGCCAACCTCTTCCTTGGCGGGCTGCTGCTGGTGTTCTCCATGTTTCTGCTGCACGAGATCCTTTGGGAGCAGGCCGTGTACGAACGCTTTCCGCACTGGCTCCGGTTCACCTCGCCCTTGGGCTTTCTCATCGGGCCCTTCATTTATTTCTACGTCAAGGCCTGTACCGAGGAAGAGATGCACCTCCACCGAAAGGCCTGGTTGCATTTCACGCCGGTATTGCTGGATGCCGGCTATACCCTTTCGTTTTGGTTGTCGGATAAAGCAGATAAGCTGGACTATGTGAGAGCGATCGAAAGGGCCGATCCACCGCTGGACCTCACTATCGCGGTCGCCCTCAAGTTATTGGTGTCCGGGCTGTATTTAGGGGTCAGCATCCGCAAGGTTCGGCAGTACAGCCGCCACGTGCGCAATCAGGCCTCCAACCACGATCGCCGGTTTACTCGCTGGTTGTACGCCTTTTGCTTTTCCCACCTCACCAGTTTCGCCCTGCTGCGGATCGTGGTGTGTACCGGCTGGGATTTGTACTACCTGATCCTGTCTTCCCTGGGTTTTCTCGCCTTTGTCTTTACGGTACAAGTGACGGCCTTTACCATGCCCGGGATATTCTATGATTTTCCGCAGCAGATGCAGGAGCCGGAACGCATGCGCCAAGAGCAGGCCAAATACCAGAGCTCCGGCCTGACCGGGGAGCAAAAACAGCAAATCGCTCAAACCCTGGAGGAGCATATGCAGGAAGCGCGTTCGTACCTGGATCCCGAACTCACGCTAGCCGGAATGGCCGAGCAGGTGGATTTGCCGGCTTATCAACTCTCCCAGGTGATCAACGAAGTCCTCGGGCAGAATTTTATGGATTTTGTGAACCGGTACCGGGTGGAGGAAGCCAAAAAGCGACTGATGGACCCCCAATACGACCCCTTTACCGTCCTCGCCATTGCCTACGATGTGGGCTTCAACTCCAAATCGGCCTTTTATTCGGCCTTCAGGAAATTTGTAGGGAAAACCCCAACGGCTTTCCGCAAATCCTTGACCGTCAGGGCCTGATCCAATGTTTTTTCTCCGATAGAACTTCCGTCCTTATAAATCCGGACGTCCTGCCTGGCTGACGGAACGACTGGCGTGCAAATATTCGATTCTTTTGTAAGTGTCAAAAGGACAATAAGTAATGCAGCGCCGATTCAGATCTCCAGCCAACCCTTCTGCCAGCCCGGGCATCATGGATATCCCCCTGGTGGCCGTGTTCGCCCGCATGTTGGCCGCCCCCGAGCCCCGGGCCGAGGCTTTTCGGCAGGCGCTTTCCCTGCCCAATCGCTGGAAAGGACGAGATCAAACCTGGCAGTCTGAAGAAGAACGCGCGTGCGCTTTTCGCCGGGCCCTGAGCCTGGATCGCGCGCACCGCAAAGACAGAGAGGCGCCCCCGGCCGTAAAACCGTCAATCCCGGGCCATCCCATTCCAAACCTACAAGGAGCCGGGGGCCATTTTTCGAAAGAGGAAGCGCTTAGGCGCAACGTGTGTTAATAATGGGGATTATTTTCACTTGCGGAGCGGCAGATTTTTTATCTGCTGCTCTTTTTTTTGCCTTCCCAACCATTCCGTAGATGGACGCCGCCGCATACCGTTTTTTGGGGTGCACATCGTTTTTACAGGTCAATGATCGGCGTATCGACCCTCGGTTAAAATACTGTACTGTCTTTCTTTTTTAATATATTGGGAAGGTCGTTCCTCAAACCGAGTACCCGCTATGCCAGCCCAGCCTATCCCGCCCTGTATTTCCCTTTGTCTTTCCCTGTATTTTGACCGGATGTAGCACCAACGCCCAGGACCTATGCCCAATTCGAATAATGCTTCGAAACCCACCTCTCAAATTCTGTTGGAGGAGCTGCTCAAGGTTTTTGAACCTCTGCAAAATCCTTCGGAGCTGCTCGACCGATTGATCGTAAGTGCCGGCCTGCAGGCTACCGCCGGGGAGTTGGAGCAGGAGATGGAAAACGTCAAGACGGCCGCAGGGCAATTGCCCCAGGGCGATGCCAGCGGAGCGATCGACCAGGCCACGCAAGACCTGAATGACCTCTACCAGTTGATCCGGGGGCTTACGCAGCCGCCTTTCCCGGGCGACTTTGCCCGCCTGCTCGTCGACTATCTGGTGGCCGACTACCTGCGAAATCACCAGGCAGCTTTTTACCATTTGGCGGTCCTGTTCGGATGGATCCGGTATAAGCTCGACGAGGATGAGTTCGACCCGGACGCTCCGTATTACGCGGCACAGCCGGTGCAATGGGAGCGCATGCCGGCTTTTTTTACCGATGCGGCGCAGCAGTTTTCCCAAGCAGATCACGGCTGGAATACGGATCGCTTCGCCGGCAATTTCTTCATTCTGCTCTATCACCTTGGCCAATGGCTGGACGTCCTTCACGGCAATTTCAGCTTTCCCATGGGGGCGTCGGGCATCAGTTGGGGCGAAGAAGAGCTTCACCTCAACCTGCTTTCGGCTTCGGACGCAGGGGGTGATGGGGAGATCAGCGCTGACTTCGGGTTTCAGATCCGATACCTGGCCGAAGGCAAGGGCGGGTTGCAAGCCGGCCCGGAGGGTTCTGTAGAAGCAAATATTGAGGTACCCCTACCCGGAAAGAACACCGCCGGCTCCGCCGCCACTAACCTTCCGGACCTGACGTACATGCTGAACACCAGGGTAGATGTATCCAGCGGCTTTTCCATTCAGGTGCTGCCCCAGCAGGTGAGGCTGGTCCCCGAAGAGGGGGCGCTGCGGGCCGAGCTCCTCAACGGGCTGCGGGTGGATAAGTCGGGCGGACGCATCAACCTGATGGTGTCAGCCGACGGCAACCGGCTTGACCTTCGCTCCTTTACCGCCCGTGCCGGCACGCGCATCGCCACGGGAGAGGCTTTGGAATTCCTGGCCGAAGTGCACTTGCGGGAGGGGCGGATCCTGATCAGAAAGACCGGCAACGACGGATTCCTCAATGCCTTGCTGCCGCGAGAGGGCATCGTAGCCCTCTTCGACCTGTTCCTGGGCTGGTCCAGCGAGCAGGGCATCTATTTCGGCGGCAGCGCCGGCCTGGAGATCAAGCTGCCGGCCCACATCGAACTCGGCCCTCTCGAGATCCAGGGCATCAGTCTGGGCATCAAGCCTCAGGCCGGTCCGGGGCAGGAACCGGGCTTTGACGTGCCCCTGGGGCTCGATGTGCAACTGCTGCTCGGACCCTTTACAGCCGTGGTACAGGATATGGGTATCCGGGCCCTGGTCAGCTATCGCGAATCCGGGGGCAACATCGGTCCCCTCGATCTGGATATCGGTTTCAAACCGCCAAAAGGCATTGGCCTGTCCCTGGAAATGCCCTCCGTGCAAGGGGGCGGCTACCTCTTCTTCGACTTCGAAAAAGGGGAATACGCCGGGGCGGCCGAACTGACGATCAAGCAGACCGTATCCGTCAAGGCCATCGGCATCATCACCACCAAGAAGCCGGATGGCAGCCCGGGCTTTTCCTTCCTCCTGCTCATCACGGCCGAGTTCAAACCCATCCAGCTGGGCTACGGCTTCACCCTCAACGGGGTAGGGGGGCTCATTGCCATCAACCGGGGCATGAGCCTGGAAGCCCTGGCCGAAGGAGTGCGCACCAACGCCATTGACGCCGTTATGTTTCCCGACGACCCGGTGGCCCAAGCCCCCCGCATCATCGCCGACCTCAACCGGTTTTTCCCCGTAGCCGAAGGCCGCTATTCCTTCGGGCTTATGGGTATTCTCGGCTGGGGTACGCCCACCCTCATCGAGGTGGAACTGGGACTCATGATCCAGGTGCCCGATCCGGTGGTGCTGGCCATTCTGGGCGTGGTGCGCATGGAACTACCGGACAAGGCCGCTCCGGTCATAAGCCTGAAGGCGAATTTCATCGGGGCGATCGACTTCGAGCGGCAGTATATGTTCTTTTTCGCCGCCCTCTACGACTCCCGCCTTCAGCAATACCAGCTGGAGGGCGAGATGTATTTCACGATCAGTTGGGGAGAGCAGCCCAATTTTCTCTTCACGGTAGGCGGCTTCCATCCGGCCTTCCGGGCACCGGCCCTGCCCAACCTCAGCGGCCCCCTGAAGCGCATCACGCTCAATCTGCTGCCTACGGACAACCCCCGCCTCACGCTGCAGGCCTATTTTGCCGTCACCCCCAACACGGTCCAGTTTGGGGCCAGCATCGACTTTTACTTCAAGGTCAGCGAGTTCCGGGTGGTGGGTTACCTCTACCTGGATGCGCTCTTCCGCTTCAATCCGTTCACCTTTATTGTCGAGATCGGTGCCGGCCTTTCCGTGATGTTGGGCGGGGCCGAACTGCTGGGCATTCATCTGCGCGGCACCTTATCCGGGCCCACGCCCTGGCACATCAAAGGCAAGGCCAGTTTTCGTGTTTTCTTCGTGAAGGTCAAGGTGCAGGTGAGCAGGCGCTTCGGAAAGCAGCAACGGCAGATCTTACCGCCCCGCCCAGTGCTGCCCGACCTGGTGGAGGCCCTGCGCGACCTGCGCAACTGGCAGGCCGAACTGCCGCGCTTTGCCGAGCAGCAGGTGGCCTTCCGGGAGCTGCCCGAAGACGAACTCGTCCTTCATCCGGCCGGCGTTCTGTCTATCCGCCAGAACCGCATGCCGCTCGAGTTTCACTTTCAGAAAGTGGGCAACCAGCGCCCGGCCGATTACGGCTTCTTCCGCATCGCTATCGATCAGTATCCGGCGGAAGGGGTGGCGCTGGTGCGCGACAACTTCGCCCCGGCCGAGTTCCTGCGCCTGTCGGACAGCCAGCGCCTCAGCCGCAACGCTTTCGAGCGCCTGCCCGCCGGCTTGCTGGTACAGGGCGGGGATGCTTTCCACGCCTCCGGCGAATATGTGGGCCGCGACTATACCTTTGAGCAACTCATTCTGGACGATACGGATTTCGCCACCCAACGCCCCGGGGAAGGCCTGCGCATGGAACAGGACGAATACGACGGCTTCGTTCGGGCCAATGCCGTAGCGCTGTCGCCCCAGGGGCGGCGCAATGCGCTCGCCCAAAACCAGAGCGGGGCGAGGGGGCAGCACAGCCAAGCCGCCTTTGTCCGTGCGCGCCGGGCGGCCCTCCAGCCGCTCGTCCAACAGGGCCACCCACCCGTCTTCGCCGGTCCCTCGTACCACACTCCGACCCACCCGACCGGATC
>JAJDFU010000144.1 GCA_020528935.1 Saprospiraceae bacterium
GCAGAAGCTATGTCAAGGAAGTATCCCGGCGGAAATACGAGACTAAGAAAAAGAGGTACTGTGAACATGGACTGCCCTGAGCAACCAGCGTTTCCGTGAGCGAGAGCGTGGCAAGGAGGCCGACCCATTAAAGCTTGCTTCCCTGAGCAACCGGATAAGATTACTCAAAATCAAGTTTGATTCCTTAAACCTGATCATCCAGGATCGCTATCCGCTCTACCAGCATCGCCGCAATCAGATCGATATCGTCGACAAGGATCGGCTGCAATCCTCCCTGCCTGATGGTACGACCATGTTAAGTTATGTGTTACTGGAGGGTTCACTGGTCGTATTCGCCATCCGTCGGGATGGTTTTGAGCAGATCCATATCCGAACGGATGCAGATATCCCGGCTCTGGTCAGTCAACTGCAGAAGGGAGTATTATCCAAATTAACCGAGAATGATCCGGGGGCCAAACCGGATTCCGTAGCCTGGTCGGAGGTTGCGCACCAACTTTACCGGGAATTGATCGCCCCATTGGAACGAGCGCAATGGCTGACCGACCGGCTCATTATCGTGCCGGACGGCGTCTTGGGTTACATTCCTTTCGAGCTGCTGCTAAAACGCCCGCCCGGGGAAGCCGCTGCGGTAGGTCGTTTGCCCTATCTGTTACTGGATCATAACCTGAGCTATGCTCATTCCGCTTCCCTGTTGTTGGAAATGCAGGAACTCAATTATGCCCCCAGGCGCAGATCGGTCCTGGCTTTTGCTCCCAGCTTTGCGCCGGACAGTAGTTTGGCGACCGAAACTCAAGCGCTGGAAGTCCGGCGGAATGCCTTGGGGCCCCTGCTTTACAACCGAAAGGAAGTAGAACAGATCAGCACCATCGTGCCCACCGATATTTTCGACGGACAGCAGGCAACGGAACCGAATTTTTTATCCAGGGCCGGCGACTATAGTATTCTTCACCTGGCCACCCACAGCAAGGCCAACGACCGCCTGGGCGACCAGGCCTATGTCGCTTTTGCTGAATTGGATGATGGAGCGGAAAACGAACTCTTATTTAACAGCGAACTGTATAACCTGCGAATCAAAGCCGACATGGTCGTTTTGAGTGCCTGCGAGACCGGCATAGGCGAGTTAAACCAGGCGGAGGGCATCATCAGCTTAGCGCGTGGCTTCAGTTATGCGGGTGCGAAGAGCATTGTCTCCACCCTTTGGGCCGTCAATGACGCGGCCACGGAAGAGATCATGGTGAACTATTACGCCAATCTGGCCGAAGGACAGACCAAAGACGCGGCCCTGCGGATGGCGAAGCTCCGTTTTCTGGATACCCATCAGGGCGAAGCACATCCCTTCTATTGGGCGCCCTTCGTCATTGTTGGCGATACCGCTCCCCTCCAGTTTGGTCGTACCGGCTTCCGGTTTTGGCCGATCGGCGGTGCCATACTTCTATTCACCCTCTTACTATCTTTACGGTTATGGCGGAAGAACATGAGGTCAAGCTAGCAGCGAATCAGCTATTGGAGCGCTTCCGAGCCAATGATACAGCGCTCCTGCGGGAGATTTATACCGATCACTTCAACGCCTGCTGGAGCAAGATCCGCCAAGCCGGGGGAACCCGGGAGGATTGTCGGGAGGTCTTTCAGGAAGCTTTGTATTCCCTTTTGGTCAAGACGCAGAACCCTGAATTTGAACTAAAGACTAGCTTCCGGGGATACCTGGTACAGTCCTGTTTTTATCTTTGGCTGAAGGCCCGGAAGCAGCAGCAACTTTGGCTTCCCTTATTCAGTCAGGAGTTTGGCGTCGATCCGGGAACGACGGTGCTGGAAGGATTGGAGGAAAAGGATCAACTATTAATGTCCATGTACGTGGCATTGCGGAAAATATCCAGTGCTTGTCGCAGAGTGTTGGAGCTATTTTTTCTCGAAAAACGCTCCGATAAGTTTATTGCAGCCTCCATGGGTTATTCCGTCCAATTCGTAAAAAACAAGCGACAACGCTGCCTCAAAACGCTGCGTAGCATTATAGCGAAAACAACCAATTCATGAGTGGATCATCATCGGCGGATAGAATCGAACGCTACGTACAAGATGTCATGACGGAGGCAGAAAAAGCCGACTTCATGGAGGAATTGGAGCGGGATGAAGCCTTGCAGAACGAACTGCACTATTATCAGCAGTTGCAACAGAGCATGCGTTGGAATCGCCAGTTGGAACAACTCGACCGCAGGCTGGAAGAAGAAGGTTTTTTTGCACAGTCAGAGCAGTTGCCCAGGCCAAGGAGCTACCGTTGGTGGTGGGCGGCAGCTGCCGCGCTGGCCCTGCTGATCGCGGGAATGCTGTGGTGGCAAAGCACCCGTTCGCCAAACTGGGACAGTTTGGCCACTGTCGAGATCAAGGATATCGACCTGGAGGCTGCCCGGATTCGTGGCACCCGTCCCCTTGATACGCGCTCCGATTTGTCGGGTGCCCTGGCAGCCATCGCTGCGGAAGATTATAGCGCAGCGGAAAGCTATTTGCAGGCCATACCGGCCGGCGATTCGACTTATGCCCGCGCCAGATTATTGCTGGCGTGTTCTGCACTGGCGGTGGAAGATTATCCCCGGGCCGGGGCCTACGCAAGAGAAGCCTACGCCGCCAGTACACAGCCTCTGGACCGGCAAAAAGCCGAATGGCTCCAATTGAAAGCGTCTGTCGGTGCAAAACGCCCGGATCGAACCCTGCTCGACAAGATCGCCTCGGATAAAAAACACCGCTTTTCCGCCGATGCGCTGCGGCTGAAAACTCAGCTACCCTAGTGGGTAATAACTCTTTTGAGCTAAACATTCTTAGGCTGATCTCTTCCCACCATATTGAGTCGTTCATTGCGAGCTAACCCGGAAAACTCACCGAATTTTCCGGGTAAAACAACCAGAGCTCAGGGTTGAGCTAGTCGCTGATTGCCTGGTTTTAGCGAAGCCGGCCGTGCCCAGGCTCCCGACGGAAAGAAAATTTTTGGATCAGTACCTGGTCACCTTTTCCCGTAAACAGCACTACACAGCGAATGATCGCCGGTTCCACCCGACGGTCAGAATTATTCTGTATCAACCTTTCACCAAAACGGTTTTACCATGACACTGAAACCTTTACTAACTATCGTGTTTTTGCTGTTTTTTGCGGCCCTGATTGCCCAAGACACCCTGCAGCTCCATTCCATTAGCGTGCAGCGTCAGCCCAATGGCGAATCGGGCTATACCCTGGATGGCTTCCAGATGTTTACGAATGCGAGGCAAAAGTTATTGAATCCAGCTAACTTTGGCCCGGGAGGTACTTACGAAAAGTCGATTGAAATTACAGATGGCTATGCCTTGAGCAACGACCTGGTCGGTATCAACGAGGTAGAGAATATTGATCTGTTTTATTTTGGCAGCTTTAATATTCCGGATTTTGAAGATAATCCATTTACTGAGGAAGAGATTGATTCCCTGTATGCCTGGTCTCGTCAGGGAGGGAAACTCATCATTGGCGGCTCTTCCAGCTCACCTTCCATAGGAATTGACTTTCGGGTATTGGAAGAACGCTGGGGCTATGGAGTCGAATTGGTCTTCGACCCAACACCCAGCCAACAGAATATCCCAGCAGAGGGAACTCAAGATCTCGGCCTGCATTCCGGGCCATTCGGCACCGTACTCAGTGCGGAGCAAGGCGGGCTGGGCCAGGGCTATTTAAATGAGATCCCCCCTGGTGCGCTCGTATTGAGCGAAGATGCCAATGGCGAGCCGACCATTATTCTGGATTGTATAACGCTGGATCTGATCCTCGCAGATGGGGATACCCACAATACGCTAGGTGGCGTTACGAATGGCGGTGACATAACCTCCGAGAATGACAAGTTCTGGGCTAATACCATTGCCTTTATGGATAATCTGCCTGATCCCCCCCGGATCTCTAATATGGGAGGTACGTTGACAACGGGGGCAGGTGCCTTTGAAAGTTATCAGTGGTATCGGGATGGAGAAGTCATCCTGCTTGCTACAGAGAGTGAATACACGCCAACCGAGCCCGGTGTATATCATGTGGTTGCCGGTTTGGAAATTGGGTGCCAAACTCCTTCGAACGAGATCAACTGGATGCCTACTCCCTCAGCAGCGGATACGCTGCTGGCCGAGGATTTTGACGGCGGCATTCCTGCGGACTGGATCACGGATACGGTTCCGGTGGGCAACGGCCAACCCAGTGAACAATGGTTTTGGACCGGCCAGGCCCCTTTGGGTCTTGATATCAATCCCCTGAATTCCACCACCTCGGCCAACGGTTGGGCCATATTTAACTCGTATGCAGCTTGTAACCTTGGTATTGGTCAGGACACCTGGCTCATTTCCCCCATGATCGATGCTACGGGTGAAACCGAGGTTTACCTGTCCTTCGAAAACTTCTTTGTACAATTCGCGGAAAGGCCACAAATTCGGGTAGGTACCGATCTCAATGATATTGAGAATTGGGCCGCTTATTCGGTATATCCAAACCTTCGGGAATTCCAGGAGAGCAGGTCTAATGCGGAAACCATGTTTTTCACCTTAACGGAGGTTGCCGCCGGGGAGACCTTCTATATCGCCTTCCAATACCTTTCGAGCCTGGAGACGTTGGATGACGAAATACAAGAGGCTGCTATGGGCTGTGGCTATGCCTGGCAAGTAGATGATGTCATCGTCACCACGACCGATCCGCGCCCGGAATATGATATGGCCATCACCGAGCGCTTTGCCATTGCACCCAATTATTCCACCCCTTTGAGTAGTGCGGAGCCTATGGCCTTCATGGCCGATATTAAAAATAAAGGCTCCAAAACCATGCCGGCTTGCAAGCTGGCCCTTACCATTTACCGGTTGGGCCAAAAAGTACATACGGATACCCTTTTTTTTGGGTCCATCAAGCCTGACTCGGTGGTTCGAAACCAATTTTTCCCATTACAATATACCCCAACTGAGGAAGGGCTCTACATCTCTAGATACGAACTCATCACGGGAGAAGAAGAGAGCGAGTCTGCTGTGACAGCGGACAACACCCAGGAATTCCGGTTTTCGATCACTGGTGATAGATTCACCAAAGGTGGAAGTCCGCAGATTGCTGCTTCGGCAATAGAGAAGAGCTATGAGATCGGCAATATCTATTATGTCGTCAATGGAGATGGATTGACGGTAGAATCCATTCGTTTTGGTGCAAGTTTGAGGGATGCTCCTGACATTTCCGGTCAGGTGGTGAGCACCTTTCTATACGAATGGGTGGGGGATCTGGACGATAACCTCATGGCTACAGCAAACGAGTTGACGGAGGTGGGGTCTAATTCGTACACTTTTTCAGGTAATGAGGGTGACATTTTTCTTACCCTTCCAATCGAGGCAGATGGGGAGCCTGTACCCTTGAAAGACTCTACCTATTATATTGCTACGGTGCAATTTATCGGTGGAGAAATGGATCCGACCCTAGTTGTACCTGTCGATATCCGAAGAGACTACTTCAGTACGTTTTTGGTCACGGATTCTCTCTTGGATAAGCCTAGATATGCCTGTGCATTGGCCCAGGGCGATGAGGAGGTAGCCGTTGAGACCAAGCAATTCAATTTGCAGCGCTTTGACTGGCACGTGATGCCGATCATTCAACTCCGCCTCGATGGGGAGGTGACAAATACCAGGGAGCCCCTTTTGGAGGAAGGACATTTTCAGGTTTACCCCAACCCCTCTGACGGACAATTCGAAGCGGCCATCAAACTCGAACAGGTCTCCAGGCAAGTCGAACTGCGGCTCCTGGACCTCAATGGAAAGCTGCTCTACGTGCATCGCGAGCAAAATGTGAAAGACCTTCAGATTCCATTGAACGTACCCCAGCTGCCCAGCGGTACCTATTTGCTTCAAATGCGGACGGATCAGGGAACCCGGACCGAGCGGGTGGTGATCCAAAAGTGATTGGGGCTTGCTATCTGACGCGAAGCGGCTTGAGGATGTTCCGGCGCCAATTCGCTTCTTCATAAATCGAACCCGAAGTGGACTGGGCCTCCCAGTCCACTTCTATTTGTCCGGGTCCGGGTAAAGAACGGGCTGCAGCCGCAGCCTGTTTGTGACGGTGGAGGTGCGGTGGTAAGCCCGTTTATCCGATGACCTGCCAAAGGGAGGCAAGCTCCGGGTCGTCGGATGAATGGGGCGCGAAACAACCTGATCATTTTGCCTTATCACCTTGTTTTAACGGATATCATCTTCGGTTTGCTTTGCTGAAAAACCGGTCAAAGATGGAAGGCCGGTTGAAGGTGCCTTCCATCTGTTCTATATGAATTCCTATAGTTCTTTTCGTGCAGAATTCCGGTACCCAATGGCCGGCAGAAAGGGCGATTTTTGAAGGAAAAGCAATCCCCATGCAAAAATCGATGACCCTGCTCCTTTGTCTGATCCTTCACTTTGGAATCGCGCAAGACCAAGAGTGGCAGCGCCAAAACCCCCTTCCCGTGTTGGTCCAGCTGGAAGACGTAGACGTAGACCCCTCTGGCATCGGGCTGGCCGTGGGCGAAGAAGGGACCGTATTTCGCACCACCGATTTTGGCGCCAACTGGGAAGCGGTGGAAAGCGGAACCGCCCTCACCTTCCTCGAGGTGTCCTTTGTGCCCGGCACCGGTGGGCAGCAAGCCTGGGCAGCCACGACCGGCAGTACACGGGTGGCCCACACTACCGATGGCGGCCAGAGCTGGTCCATACTACCGATCGGCTTCAACCTGGCAGCCGTCAATTACCTGGCGACCCCCACGGAAGACGTCATTTATGCCTGCACAAAGAACGGATTGGTCAAGACGACGGATCAGGGGCACAGCTGGGAGGAGGTCACGCCGGCCGCCGATCAGAATTGGGACTCCATCAGCTTCGTGGATGGCGACAACGGCTGGATGGCCACGACCGAGGGCGCAGCATTTAAAACGACCTAAGCGAGCGACAACTGGACAGACACAACACCCGGACGGTTGGCTAGGCCGGACCAGCAACAACGT